>JALGUI010000796.1 GCA_029820915.1 Candidatus Zipacnadia bacterium
GGCGCGATGACAGGCAGCGCGCTCGCCCGCTCGTACGGGGGCAACAGCGGCGCGGTCCAGGCGTCATCTTCGAGGGAGATGCATGCGGCGGGCGTGAACTCGTACTCGACGTGGTCGATGGTGTCCTCGACGGTAATGCCGAACAGCTCGTCGAGGCCCTCGGTCGCGAAGCCGATCAGCAGGCCACCGGCCTCCACCCACGCGGTGATCGTGTCCACAGCGTGCTGTGCACCATGCCGTTCGCCATCAGGGCCGGGCCCTTTGCCCTCGGGGTCGTGCCGTTCGCCGTCAGGAGGGGCGGGCTTCCCAGCCCGCCCGGCCGTCTCGTCGTGAGGAGCACGCCATTCGCCGTCAGGGTCGTGCCGTTCGCCGTCAGGAGGGGCGAGCCCGCCCGGCCGTCTCGTCGTGAGGAGCACGCCATTCGCCGTCAGGGTCGTGCCGTTCGCCGTCAGGAGGGGCGGGCTTCCCAGCCCGCCCGGCCGTGTGTTGTTCGCGGATATCGCCCGGCGGCAGCAACAGCACGTCGTACTCCGCCAGCGCCGCGGTGGTGAGCGCCTCCGAACCGACCGCCTCGCACGGCAGGCCGATGCGCGCCAGCACCTCGCGGTAGTAGGCCGGCCAGTAGTTCTCCCCGCGCTCATTGGCCTCCGCGCGCAGTCGATCGTCCAGCACCAGCGCGGCTCGGAAGGGCCTCATGACGCGCCTCCGTGTCTACTCGAAACTGGCCAGCGTCTCGGCCAGTTTCTCGGCGTTCTGCTCGTGGCCCGCGGGGTCGCCGCCGGTGCCGACCAGGATCAGTCGCGGCATCAGGTGCTCGGCCACCTCGCAGTACGGCTCTTCGTCGAGGTACTGCGCGACGCAGTCGTGCGCGTAGGCCGGGCGGTCGATGTAGCCGATGCGCAGGCTCAGGTCGTGGTCGGCGAGGCCCTGCTGGAACTGCTCGGTCGAGATGCCGTATTCGTCGCCCTCGAAGATCGCCGCCCAGATGTGATAGGTGTTGACGCGGCCCGGCCGATCCGCCTGGGGCACGAGCCACTCGCAGTCCGCCACGGCGGCGTTGTAGGCCGCCGCCGAGCGCTGACACATCGCGACGTACTCCGACGCGCGCTTGAGCTGCACGCGGCCGACGGCCGCCACCAGCTCGTTAATGCGGTAGTTCCATCCGAGGCGCGCGGGCACCGTGCCGAAGGTCGTCATCTCCTCCATGATCTGCCGGTGCTCCTCGGTCTTCATCACCGTCATGCCGCCGTCCCCCAGCGCCATCTGCTTGGACTGCTGGAAGGAGTAGACGCCTACGTCGCCCAGTGTCCCCGCGTACCCGCCATTGTAGCCGGCGTAGATGGCGTGCGCGCAGTCCTCGATGACCAGCAGGTCGTGCTCGGCCGCGAAGGCATTGATGGCGTCCATGTCCGCGCACAGGCCCCAGAGCTGGGTGACGATGATGGCCCGCGTCCTCTCGGTCACGACCTCCGGGAGCTTCGTCGCGTCCATCAGGTGCGTGTCCTTCTCGACGTCGCAGTAGATCGGATTGCAGTGATGATAGAGGGCGCCGAGCGTGGCGAAGGTGACCAGCGGGTCCACGATCACGTCGTCGCCGAAGTCGGCGCCGGAGGCCACGACTGCGCAGTGTAGCCCGGCCATCGCGTTGACGATGGCCAGCGCCAGCGGCGCGCCCATCGCCTCCCGGAACTCCTCCTCGAAGGCCGGCACCTCGGCGCCACCGATCGAGCACAGGGTACCGCTGTCCAGCACACGCCTGCACGCCTGCAGGTCCTCATCATCGAACTGATGCCACTGCATGGGTCTCCCTCCAGGTCAGACTTGGTTGTGCGTGTCCCTGCAGGCTACCGGGCCTGCAGGCTGATGATCTCCTCGGCGATGGCCGCGCGCACCTCGTCGAGGCGCGCATATACCCCGATCAGCATCGCGCACGCGACGGATCGAAGCATGATGCCCGTCGGTGTCGTCTCTGAGCCTCGAGTCCACGCACACGGCTCCACGTGACCGGCGCTATCTTCCGCCCCCGATGACAGGCACCTGCTCCTTTCCGCCCCCGATGACAGGCACCTGCTCCTCGGGGGGGACGTTGCGCCAGACGTGCGCGGACATCTCTCGGCCGGCAGGTCTTCAGAGCCGGTCGGCGAAGGGCACTAGCGCCGTAAGCACGCGAGAGCGAAGGCGGGTGCCCACAGATGGCCGACGACCGGCCCAATGTGCTCATCTACATGACTGACCAGCAGCGGGGCGACGTTATCCACCCCGACCACCCCTGTCAGACGCCAAACATCCAGCGCGTCATCGACGGCGGCGTCCTCTTCACCGGGCACCACACGCAGACGGCGCACTGCTGCCCGTCGCGGGCCAGCTTCATGACCGGCCACTACCCCTCCCAGCATGGCGTGTGGAACAACATCCTCACCAACACGCGCCTGAGCGAGGGCCTCAACCCCGGC
>JALGUI010000079.1 GCA_029820915.1 Candidatus Zipacnadia bacterium
CCCGCGTTGGAGAGAATGTGGGCGCCGTGGCGTATCGGCTACGTCACCGGCGACAGGTCGTCGGGGTGCGTGTTCTGCAGGAAGATCGAATCGAACGAGGACGACGCCAACTTCGTCCTGTACCGTGGGGAGCACAACGCGATAGTGCTCAACACGTATCCGTACAACAGCGGGCACCTGCTGGTGGTGCCGCACGCGCATGTAGGCGAGTTGGCGGACCTGTCGCTCGAGGCCTGTGCTGAGTTGTGGGAGCTGACCGGCCTGGTGGTACGTGCCCTGCAACAGGCTCTCCATCCGCAGGGCGTGAACATCGGCATGAACCTGGGGGAGGCCGCCGGGGCGGGCATCAGCGACCACCTGCACATGCACATCGTGCCGCGCTGGCACGGCGACACGAACTACATGACGACGGTCGCCGAGACTCGCGTGGCGCCGCAGAGCCTCGAGGACAGCTATCGCCAGCTTTGTCCGGTCATTGAGAGACTGGCGGCCGAGGGCGGCGGTTGACCGCCCGTCACGTGGGACCCTCGACACGGCGTTGAAAGGGGAAGGGCGATGCGACGGCTCCTCGTTGTGATGGCCCTGATCACGATCATCATCCTGAGCGCGTGCGTTGTGGCCGGCGCGCAGGGAGTTCGGTTCATCACGCCCCAGGACGGCGACACCGTGCGCGATGTCGTCAGACTCCAGGCGACCAAGCCCAGCCCGGACGAGGGCTGGATCTCGTACAAGATCGAGACCGGCGGCACTGGCGAGTTCGCGTCCGCCGTCGTGTCACCGTTCGCCTACGCGTGGGATACCCGCGCCCGCGACGATGACGGCAAGGACCTCTTCCGCGACGGCCAGTACACCCTGACCGCCGTGGCGATGTCCCCGAGCGGCCGCAAGGTGGGTGAGGTATCGATCACGGTCACGCTCAAGAACGCCCTGTCCGCCTCCGAGGCGCCACAGCGCGTCCCCTTGGCGCTGCAGTACGAGCGCAACCGGGAGATGCACTACCGCGCCGAGGGCCGCTGGACGATCCGGCCGGCGGCCGACGAGGAGGACCCCGAGGACGTCTATGCGCTGGCCAAGGAGGCCGACGGGTCGGTCGTGGCCGAGTGGAAGAACCGGGTGATGAGTCCCACCGTCGCGGCCGGGCACGCCGTCCTGCACGTAGTCGTGGGCAGGGCCGGCGAGCAGATCGGGACCCAGGACCCCGAACGACTGGGCCGCTCGGGCCACTGCCACACCTACATGGCGCTGCGCGACGGTGAGATGCGGCTCAAGCACGATGACGAGACCGACTTTGCCTTCGCCGAGATGACCATCACGGTGCCGGACCGGTCGCTGAGGGTTGGCGACCGGTGGAACGGGAGCATCCTCATCCAGGCCATCCCCTACTCCGACGTGGCGCCGAGCACCGTGCGCGCGCAGCACGTTGTCGAGGGCTTCGAGTGGGTCGCGGGCTACCCGTGCCTGCGCATCCGCAGCACCTTCAGCGTTGAGGACGAGAAGATCAAGTTCAGCCTCCAGCCCAGGCAGCAGGCGCTGGGCGGCGAGGCCGGCATGTTCGGCGGAATGCCCGGCGAGGCCATGATGGAGCCCGGGATGATGGACCCGATGATGATGGGCCCGCCGCCGGAGGCGGGGATGATGCCCGGCTTCGGCGACGAGATGGGCATGATGGGCATGATGGGCGAGGGCATGGGCATGGGCATGGGCGCGACGGGCGAGATCGAGACCTCCTACGTGGGCGAGCGCATCACCTGGTGGGCCTACGAGCTGAACCGGCCCGTGCGCATCGTGGACACGATCACGCACACGCTCGAGGTCGAGCGCCAGGCCGCGGGGATGGGCGAGATGGGGATGGGGGGCGAGATGATGGGCATGCCCATGGAGGGCATGATGCTGGGGCCGGAGATGGGCCCGCCGGAGATGATCCCGCCGGAGCCGGGGATGATGTTGCCGGGCGGCATGCCACCGGGAGCGATGCCCCCCGGCATGGAGGGCATGATGATGGGGCCGGGCGAATTCGGCATGGGCATGGGCCAGATGGAGCCCGCCGAACCCCTGAAGGTCAGGATCAACGTCAGCCTGGTGATCGAGGAGGTCGGCCTGTGACGGCGACCTCCGCGAGGAGATCGCAGTGTCTGAGGCAATGACGCGTGTATGCGGTGGCCGCGGCCCGAGGGTCGCGGCCACCCTCGTATTGCCCACGGTCGGCCTCGCCGCCCTGGCGCTGGTCGCCGCGTGGCCCGCCGCCGCCGACACCCCGGCGGCCGAGGGGCGGCGGACCAACCTGCAGGTCGCTCTGTGGCGCACCGGCATTCCCGGCCAGGCCGAGGCCCTCGCGCAGCTCGTCTTCAGCTTCCAGCGCCGCTATCCGGACGTGGTCGTCTGCCTCGAGTGGCGCGACGCGGAGCTGGCCGACGAGTGGCTGCGGCGCTGGTGCGGGGGCTACCGCAGCCATGCGCCGGACGTCACCGTCGCGACCGACCTGTGGGCCTGGAAGCACCGTGGCGACATCATGCGGCTCCCCAGCGACCTGCTCGCCGAGATGATCGATGCCTTCGAGCCGGCGGTTCTGGACCGCGCGCGCGGCGTTCCGCGCGGCGTGCCGTGGGCCGTCGCGACTCCGGCGCTCTACTACCGCGCCGACCTGCTGCGCGACGCCGAGCTGAGGCCGCCGCGCACCCCCGTGGAGTTGGCCGAGTGCGCGCGGGAGTTGGCGGACCCGCCCCATCGCTTCGGCCTGGGCGTGCCGGGGCCGGGGCAGGGGGGCGAGGAGTTGCTGCACGCCCTGGCCCTGGGCTTCACGCCGGCCGGCGACGACGAGGACGAGGACGCCGCCATCGAGGAGCGCCTCGAACGCGCCCTCGAGCTGCTGGTGAGCATGCAGGCGGGTGGCGCCCTGCAGCCGGAGGTCCTCACCTGGGGCGAGTTCGAGCTGGTGGAGGCTTTCGCGCAGGGGCGGCTCGGGATGGTGATCGGGTGTCCCTGGGCGGCGCAGGTGCTGCGGCAGGCGGACGCTGAACGGGCGGCGCGGGCCGCGGCCGAGGGGGTGGAGGGCGATGCTGCCGAGCCCTTCGAGTGGGCGGTGGCGCCGCTGCCCGTCACGGACGGCGGCGCGGGACAGGTGCGCGTGGACTGGCTGATCGCCTTCGCCGACACCGACCGCCCCGAAAACGCGATGCGGTTCCTGCGCTTCATGGCGGAGCGCGAGACCCAACGCGCGCTGGCGATGCTGTGCGGCGCGCCGGCGATGACGTCGCTGTCGCGGGAGCTGGCGGACACGCCGCCGTGGTCGGGGCACATCCCGGCGCTGCACGATGGCGCGGGCCTGCCGCTGGGCAAGTGGCCGGACCTGCGCGTCCGTCTCGGCGAGGCGCTGTATTGGGCGCTGAGCGGCCGGTTGACGCCGGCCGAGGCACTTCAACACGCGGCCACTGAGCCTTGGTAGGTCGACCTTGACGGGGCCAGGACCTTGCACTACGCTTGCGCCGTGCCGCCTTCGGCGCATCCGGGCGCCGCGCCTGTCGAGGGCGTGGCGATGGGCTGCGGGCGCCGCCCGCCGCCGGCTACCGGTACTCAACGCGCTCGAGGCTGCGGGCGTGCTCGCGAGGCCACACGATCTTCGTCGCGTGCCCCATGACGCGCTCGAGGGGGACCGGCCCGTAGTCGCGGCTGTCCTCGCTGAAGTTGCGGTTGTCGCCGAGAACGAAGACCGAGCCGCGGGGCACGACGAGGCTCCTGGGGGGCGAGACGAAGGGCCGCTCCTTGACGTAGGGCTCGCGCAGCCAGCGGTCTTGGAACCAGACACGCCCACCGACGAGCACGAGCAGGTCGCCGCCCAGCCCGATGACGCGCTTGACATAGGGCGCGCCGTCGGGCCCGACATAGACGATCACGTCGCCGCGCTCCGGCCGCCGATCGCCGCGGTACGAGTCGAGGCGGACGGTGTAGTAGTCGCCCACCTGCAGGGCCGGCTCCATGGATGAACTGACCACGTAGCCGAAGCGTACGATGTGGGTGAACACGAACCACAGCGACAGCGCGAACAGCACCGGCACGACGATGCGGACGGCGATCCGCAGGGCACGTCGGCCGTCGGCCGGTGGCCGTGACTCGGGCATGACTCCAACTCCGTTCGGCGACGGTGCGTCCGGCGACAGGTCGAGGGCCGTATGACGGCCGCGGTCCCGTGGCGGGGTCGGCGCATCAGGTCGCAACCGCGGGAATTGTAGCCGCCGGCGGGGCAGCGCGTCAACGCGCCGCGTGCGGATGCCGGCCGTCGGCGTCACCGCGGGCCGGTGTGCGTCCGAGCGCGCCGGTGTGGCCGCGTGAAGGAGGCGGCAGGCGGGGCGGAGAAAAAGGTTGCGCGGGGGAAGGACAGTATCCGGGCGGGGAGGAAACTGATGGCGCCGTGGTCGGGCGTGGACCGGGTGGGTCGGTGCGCCTGTATGTTATTCCGCCCGGCCCGGCCGCCGTGTGACGGTGCGTACCGGCTTTCGGCCCACGTCCGTGAGAGGATGGAAGGAAGCCTCGATGATTAAGTCTGAGCTTGCCAAGAAGCTGTACAGCCACGAGGCCCACTTCGGCGAGGTGCAGCGCCAAATCACCCTTTCCTGGGGTCAGGCGGCGCGCATCAGCTACCGGAACGTCACGATGAGGCTGGGGCGCGCCATGATCACGGGGGCGGGCGTGGTCCTCGGCATCGCCTTCCTGTGCTCGGTGTGGACGGCGAAGGTTGCGCAGGAGGGCCTCGAGCGCTACGAGGCGCAGAGCGCGCGCGCGATCACCGGCGACGATGCCGCGTTGGCGCCCGGCGCCGAGGACGTCGAGACCGAGCGGAAGGCCCGGGCCGCGCGCCAGGCCTGGCTGGTAGTCATGTCACTGCTTGTGTCGGCCGTGGGAATCACCAACTCGATGCTGATGTCGGTGACCGAGCGATTCCGCGAGATCGGCACGATGAAGTGTCTGGGGGCGCTGGACGAGTTCATTGTCCGCCTGTTCCTCATCGAGTCGGCGGTACTGGGCATAATGGGGTCGCTGGTCGGGGCGCTGCTGGGCAGTGGCATCATGCTGCTGGTCTACGTCGGCAAGGAGCGTGGCGTGGCGGCGATGATGGATTGGGGCCAGATGTTCAGCTACATCTTGATTGCCATGGGCATCGGGACCATCCTGTCGCTGCTGGCTGCGGTGCCGCCGTCGTTCCGCGCCGCACGTCTGCCCCCGGCGGCCGCGCTGTCCACTGAGGTCTAGAGAGCTTTGACTACAGGCCGGCGGGCATCGGACCGGCCACGGAGGAGAACGCGCAATGGCGAGAATCGAGTGCCCCAAATGCAAGCACGTGATCGACACCCCGGGGATCGTCACCGTGTGCCCGGAGTGCGGTGCCGACCTGCGCGGCGTCATGGACGAGATGGCGCACCGGCGCGAGCGACTGCGCGACGTTGGGCGCGACGACTCCGTGACCACGCACGAGTTCATCGTGCGCACAAAGGACCTGCACAAGATCTACATCATGGGCGAGGTCGAGGTGCCGGCGCTGCGGGGTGTCGAGATCAACATCCGACGTGGCGAGTACCTGTCCATCATGGGCCCGTCAGGCTCGGGCAAGAGCACGCTGTTCAACATGGTCGGCGGGCTGGACAAGCCGACCAAGGGCACGTGCTTCATAGAGGAGGTTGACATGGCGCAGCTCGACGCCTTCGAGCTGGCCTGGCTACGCTGCCGCAAGATCGGCTACATCTTCCAGACCTTCAACCTCATTCCGGTGATGACGGCTCTGGAGAACGTGACGCTGCCCATGATCTTCGCGGGCATGAGCAGCGACGAGATGATGGACCGCGGCGCCATGCTGCTCGACCTCGTCGGCCTCGGCGACCGCCTGCACCACAAGCCCTACGAGCTGTCGGGCGGTCAGCAGCAGCGCGTGGCCGTCGCGCGGGCGTTGGCCAACAACCCGGCGATTATCCTGGCCGACGAGCCGACCGGGAACCTGGACCTGCAGACGGGTAAGGAGATCATCGACCTGCTCAAGGAGCTCAACGAGCAGAGCGGCGTCACGGTCATCTCCGCGACGCACGACCTGAAGATGATCGACGTCTCCGACCGCATCGTCCACATCCGCGACGGTCAGATCGAGCGCGTGGAGAAGCGCGCCGACCTCGACCTGGATATCGGGACCCTCGGCAGCGGGGCGAAGCCGGAACTCGGCGAGTAGGCCGGGCGTCGGAGGACCTGTCTCCCCGGTGGCCCGGGTGGACGCCGCCGGGGTGCCGGGAGAAGCAGTCGAGCCGGCGCGCGGCCGGGGAAGTCGCGCGCCAGGTCTCTCTTCGAGGGGGCCCACCGGCGGGCCCGCGGTCGAGCCGATGTCGGTATTCCTCCGGAGGCGGTGAAGGGAACTTGCTCCGTCCACTCAGGGCCGCGGTCGCAGTCGTGTCCATCCTGGCGCTGTCGGCGCTCGGCCTCCCAGCCTGGGCCCAGGGCGGCCATGAGGAGGAGATCGTCCTCGAGTCGGACACCGACTACGAGCGGGCGGCGTCGGCCATCGATGAGCAGCAGATGCGCGACCTCATCGCCGACTTCGAGGCCCTCGACACGCGCGTCACCGGCTACCCCGGCTGCCACGAGGCCGCGGGCATGATCGCCGACGGCTTCCGCGAGCTGGGCCTGGAGGACGTGCATATCGAGACCTTCCCGGTCGTCGTCCCCATGGCCAGGCCCGACGCGGACGGCCGCTTCGCCTCCATCACCGTTGACGCCGATGGCACGGCCTTCGAGATGCTCCCCATGTGGCCGAACCTGGTGCGCACCCCGAAGACTCCGCCGGACGGCATTCGCGGCAACCTCATCTACGCCGGGCTCGGCGACCTGCGCGCCTTCAACGGCCAGGAAGTCACCAACTCGATCACGATGGCTGACTTCAACTGCCAGGCCGAGTGGTTCAACGGCCCGCTGCTGGGCACCAAGGCCGTGCTGTTCGTCGAGCCTGAAGAGACCATCCGCGGCGAGGCGGAGGCGAAGTTCCTGTCCATCCCGGTCAACATCCCGCGCTACTGGATCTCCCGCGAGGCCGCGGATTCCCTGATGGGGATGCTGATGTCGCGCGACGAGGTGGCGGTCACCGTCCGCTGCGACATGGCGTGGGAGCGGGTGGATGGCGAGAACGTCGTCGGCCACATCCGGGGCACCGATCCCCGTCTCAGCAGGCAGCAGGTCGTCATCCAGGCCTACTACGACTCGATCTCGCTCACGCCCAACCTGGCGCCGGGCGCCGAGAGCGCCTGCTCGATCGCCGCACTCATGCAGCTCGCGCGGGCGTTCGCCGAGCAGCCGCCCAAGCGCACCGTCGTCTTCCTGGCCACCTCAGGCCACTTCGAGGCGCTCAGCGGCGCCAAGCACTACGTGCGGCAGTTCATCCGCGGCGCGCACGGCGAGAGGCGCGTCAAGCACATGTTCGATCTGGTCAACGAGGCGCGCAGCGAGCTTGAGGATGCTATCGCCCGCGTCTGGGAGGACCCGGATCGCCTGGAGGAGGAGAAGACCGAAGAGGAACTCGCCGCCGAGCGCATGCGCGCGCTCGGGCGCATCCGGCGAGCCGTGCACCTGGCCGCCAAGCGCCAGCGTGGCCTGGTGAAGACCGTGCGCGTGGCGGAGCGCGAGGACCCCAACCACGGCAAGCTCGAAGAGCGCTGGCTCACCGACGAGGAACTGGGCGAGCGCCTGGCGCTCATCGCGGAGTTCAGGGAGGCCGCGCCCCGGATCGACCAGGCTGTCGAGGGCGCCCGCGAGGCCCTGCGGGAGGCGCGGCGCGTGCCGCGCGGCGCGGACCTGACCGCCAAGCAGCAGGCGCTGGCTCGGGTCGAGGAGGCGTCATGGGCGCTGGTCGATGCGCTCGACTTCTCGGAGAAGAAGGTCTACCTGTGGTTCTCCGTTGACCTGTCGAGCCACAACAACACCTTCGGGATCTTCTACAAGGGCTACTTCTACGACATGCGCGAGAGCATCCAGTGGAAGTTCTCGGACATCGGCAAGAAGGCCCGCGAGTACTCCGACCTGATCGCCACCGCCCTGGGCGTGCCGGTCCGCCTCGTGGACGGCATCAACGCCATCCAGGGCAAGAGCTGGCGGACCTACATGGCGGGCAAGCTCGCCATGTCGCACGAGGTGGCGACGCTGTCGGGGATCCCGGGGCTGGGCTTCGCCACCGTGCACGACTCGCGCCCCTGGGTTGACACGCCGATGGATCGCCTCGAGCACGTTCAGATGAGCAACCTCGTCGAGCAGACACGGTTCCTGTCATGCCTGCTCATGGACATGATTGGCATCGACGACCCGCGCGACCTGTACGACCTCGAGCTTGCCGACGACTTCGTGGAGATCAAGGGCCGCGCCGTGCAGTTCAACCCCGAGACGAGCCTCTTCCCCGACGATCCCATGGTCGGCTCCATCGCGGTTGCACGGACCGGCACGAAGACCGCAATGGGCGTGCGCAGCGAGATATTCGACATCGTTGACGAGGACGGGCGGTTCTGCCTGCCGGGGCTGCCCAACTCCCGCGCGCGCGGCGGCACGATAACGGTCGAGGCCTACCTGCTCGGCGACGAGGACGGGCGCGTGCGGATGGCGCCCGACATGGGCGTCACCGGCGCGGAGCAGTACCCGAACAAGGTCGCCATGGATCAGGACGTCAAGCCCGTGACCGTGGTGATGTTCGACTGCAAGCCGGTCGCCATCTTCGACATGGTGGATCAGCGCTTCTTCCAGCTTCTGCGCGAGATCCAGGTCTACGACGCGCAGACCGACGCCTCCCCGTACGAGTTCGGCTACTGCCTGCCCTTGCCGCCGCAGCAGTTTACCTCGGCCTACGAGCCGGTGGCCGTGGTCTTCGTGCCCTCGGGCACCAAGGTGAAGATCACGATGGGGGCGAGCCTGCTGGGCCTGCGCTTCCTGCTGGTGAACCCGACCGACCGCGAGGAGCTGGGCGAGGGCTACCTGGTGGACCGCTACCCGTCGCTGCACGCCACGCCGTACCGGGTCGCCATGGACATGTGGCTGCTCGACGACACGCGCATGGCCGACATGTCGCGGCACGGGATCACGAAC
>JALGUI010000080.1 GCA_029820915.1 Candidatus Zipacnadia bacterium
CCACGCCCGACGGCCTGGACATCGCGGTCGTCAAGCGCACATCCCGCTCCAGCCACGAGCTGGCCTACGTCAACGATGACGGCAGCACCGAGACGCTGGCCACGGCCTTCGACTTCGCGCATGTGGCGTGGGATTCGCTGGGCGCGAGGATCGCATTCTGGTCACGCGCGATGGTCGGCGCCAACGAGGCGCGCCTGAACGTGCTGGTGCGCCCCTCGACCGAGCCCATGGAGCTCGCGCTGCCGAACCTGCCGCCGGGCTCCTTTGTCCCGGGTCACCTCGTATGGACGAACGACGGGCTGGCGATCACTGTCTACCCGGCCGGCGGCGATGTGCCGCAGAGCTTCTTCTGGGACGGGCAGGCCATGCAACCGCTGGGCGCCTACGACGTGCTGGCCTGGATCCCGCGCGCGCAGTCCTTGCTGGCCGTCCGCGCGACTCCCGAGGGCGACGCCGAGCTGGTGACGCTGCTTCCCGGTCGCGGTCAGACCGCAACGCTGCTCACCGCGACCGCCATCCCCGCCGTCGCGGCTCCCGCCGACGAGCGCTACGTGCTCGCGGTCTCCCAGGTGGGCGGGAACGTGCGCGTGCTGCGCGTGGACTGGGGCGGGCGCGCCGAGGAGGTGCTGGCGCTGCCCGGGGCGACCGAGCTGTCGCTGCACATCTCGCCGGTAGGCGGGGTCGCGACCGTCGGCTACCTGTTGGGCGACCTGGCCAAGAGTGACGTGTTCCAGGTCGGCGCGGCAGAGCCGGTTATCACGAGCATCGTGCAGCCCGGCCCGGCCATCCCCGTGGCCGACTAGTGGTTACTTGCGGAAAACCCCGTACTAGCAGCCTCGACAGGCGAGGGCGCCCGTCGTACGAAGCATTGCGGGAAAAGGTAACAAGCAACCATGTCGTAGTGCGGGCGCCCTCGCCTGCACATGCCGTTGGTAACCGACCATGACACGCCTACTTGTGCAAGTTGGCACTAGCCCGCACTATCGGCGCAGGTGAGAGCGCGCTGGAGCGCGCTCTCAGCTTCCAGCCCGACATGCACTCTAGCCCGCCCCGCGCAGCTCGAGCACGAGCCGGTACATCTCGTTCCTCCCGCGGCCGGTCAGCTCCGAGAGCAGGCCGGCCGCGTCCTTCGTGCCCATGCCCAGCGCGAGCAGCCGCCCCGCCGCCTCGCGGATGGCATCCTCGCCCACGGTCGGCGCGCTCTCGGTGCCCTCGCCCGGCGGCAGGATGATGGTCAGCTCACCACGAGGCTCCTCGGCCGAAAAGCGCTCGATGGCGTCGGCCACCGTCCCGCGCAGGACCTCCTCGTGCAGCTTGGTGAGCTCGCGGCACATCACCAGCGGCCGGTCCGCGCCGGCGACCTCGCGCAGATCCTCCAGGCACTCGCGCAGCCGGTGCGGCGCCTCGAAGAAGACGCTCGTCACGGGTGAGCGTGCCAGCGCGGCGAGCAGCTCCCGGCGCTCACCCGCGCGCCGCGGAGCGTAGCCCGCGAACTCGAAGCGGTCGGCCGGGAAGCCGGAGATGCTCAGCGCCGCCGTGATGGCGCTGGGGCCGGGGACAGGGATGACGCGCACGCCGGCGGCCGCGGCCTCGGCGACGAGCCGCGCCCCGGGATCGGAGAGCCCGGGTGTGCCGGCGTCGGAGGCGAGGGCCATGGTCGCGCCCTCGGCCAGCCGCCCTACCAGCCGCGCGCGCTTGCCGGGGTGGGTGTCGCCGTGGTAGCTCTCGACGGCGGCGGAGGTGCCGAGCGCCGACAGCAGCGTGCGCATGCGCCGCGTGTCCTCGGCCAGCACCAGGTCCACCTGGGCGAGCACGCGGCGCGCCCGCTCGGTGACATCCTCCAGGTTGCCGATGGGGGTCGCGACCACGTAGAGGGTGCCTGCCGGCCGATCGCCGCGGTCTCCGCTCATACCGGGCCTCCCTCAACGCACCGGACGCCGGCTTGCCATGTCCAGGCGAGGGCGCCTGGACTCCAAGGGTGAGAGTGTGGGAGGGCGCCTGGACTCCAAGGCTGAGAGTGCGGGGGCGAGGGCGCCCGGCGTCCCGGCCGTGGGTTCGCGCCCGCTCGGCCTACGGGCGGCAGGCCTCGCGCAGCGCGGGCGCGGGCGGCATGCGCCGCTTGAACTCGCTGGCCGCCATGCGCTCGGCGACGCGCGCGACGACCTGAGCGTCGAGACCCTCCGCGGCGACCTCCTCCTCCGACATGCCGTCATCGACCAGCCGCGACAGGATCTGGTCGGCCATCTCGTAGGAGAAGCCCAGCTCGCCCTCGTCCGTCTGGCCCTGCCACAGGTCGGCGGTGGGAGGCTTAGCGATGATCCGCTCGGGTACCCCGAGGTGCGCGGCCATGCGCCGCACCTGCGTCTTGTACAGGTCGCCCACGGGGTTGAAGGCGCAGGCCATGTCGCCCCACAAGGTCGTGTAGCCCAGCAACGCCTCGGTGCGATTCCCGGTGCCGACGACCAGCGCGTCGAGGCGCTCCGACTGGTCGTAGAGGATCGCCATGCGCTCCCGAGCCATCATGTTCGCGCGGCGCAGCCGGACGGCGTCGGGGTAGCGCTCGAAGTAGGCGTCGATCATCGGCGTGATGTCGATGACCTCGTGGGGCAGGTCGAGATAGGCCGCCACCGCCAGCGCGTCCTCGAGCGACTCCTCGCCGGAGGTGCGATAGGGCAGCATGAAGGCGTGCAGCCGGCCGGGGCCAAGCGCGCGCGCGGCCAGGTACGCCGACACCGATGAGTCGATGCCGCCGGACAGGCCGATCACGCCGTGCCTGCGGCCCGCGGCCGCCACGCGCTCCCCCACAAAGCGGGCCGACTCGCGCGCGGCACGCTCCCAGTCAAGCTCGAATCGGTCCATCGGCACGCTCCTTACTCGCCCTCGCTCTCCTCGGTCTCCGGCTCAGGCGGCGGCAGCGGCTGGGTGAGCTGCTGTTCCTGCAGGGCCGCGAGGCACTCGTCCAGCCACTGTTGCTCCTTCGCGGCAAGCTCCGGCGCCTCCAGCTCCTCGAAAAGCTGCTGAAGCTGCATGTGCAGGAACAGGTTCTCCCGCTCAAAGCCCTGTGCCCACTCGGACGCGGACTCGAACTGGGCAATGGCCTCATCGGTCTGATCGGCGTCCTTGAGCATCATGCCCAGCCGCATGCGCGCCTGCGGCGAGCGCGCGCCGCCCTCACTCTCGACCAGCTCCGTCAGCACCGTGATGGCCTGGGCGGTCTGGCCGACCTGCTGGAGCAGCATCGCCAGCTCGAAGCGCGCGGACGCGTTGAAGGGGTCGGCCTCCGCCGCCGCGGCCAGCAGTTCCAGAGCCTGGCCCGCATGCTTGACCGGGTCCTCTTCCAGTAACTCATAGGCCTTGAGCTCCGGATCGATGACCTCGATCTCGGCGCGGTCGCGAAGCTGCTGCTGGTACATCAGCCACGCCTGCTCGCGACGCTTCTCCAGGACTTCCTCGCGATACTGCTCCTTGTTCTCCTCGAAGTCCTCCGGCAACTCCAGCCGCTGGTCCTCGACCTTGATGATGTGCAGCCCGAACTGCGTCTGGATGATACCGCTGACCTCGCCCGGCTGCATGGCGAAGGCGGCCTCTTCGAACTCCGGCACCATCTGGCCGCGGGCGAACCAGCCGAGGTCGCCGCCCTGCGGGGCGCTGGGGCCGTCGGAGTGCTCCTCGGCCAGCTTGGCGAAGTCGGCGCCCTCCTCGGCCTGCTTCTTCAGGTCCAGCAGCAGCGCGCGGGCCTGCTGCTCCGCCTCCTCCGGCGTCATGCCCGGCTCGGCCTGGTCGGCAGGCTCCTCGGCGGCGTCCTCGGCGGCCTCGCCCTCGGCGGCCTCGTCGCCCGCGTCTTCAGCGGCGGCCTCTGCCATGATCTGCTGCGGGTCTATGAGGATGTGGCGGGCCTTCACCTGGGCGTAGCTGTCCTCGAGCTCCTGGTCGCTGAGCGTTACGGCGTCCCTGACCCTCTGCGTCAGCTTTTCGAAGGTCAGGCTCGTGCGCAGGTCCTCCTCGTTCGGCAGCCGCTCCTGCCTGATCTGCTCCTTGAAGGCGTCAACGGACATGTTCTGGCGCTCGAGGAGCCTGCGCAGCGATCGGCGGTCGGAGTACTGGATGGCCATGATCTCCTCGACGATGCGATCCTTCTCCGCCGCCATGTCCTCATTGGTGACCCGGATGCCCTCGGCCCGTGCCGCCTCGTGCAGAAGGTGCCGATCGAGCATGGAGTTGAAGACCTTCGTCTTGAGGCCGCGCATCTCGGCCACGTCGGGCTGTTGATTGCTGGTCTCGAAGTGGAGCCAGCCCTCGTACTCGTTGCGTGAGAACTCGCGGCCGTCAACCACCGCGATCACCGCCGAGACGGTGCGCTCGCCACCGCCGCCGCCTCTCGGGCCGCCGCCTCTTCCGCCGCCGGGGCCGTACATGTAGTACGTGCCCACGAAGAAGATGATCACGATGATCCAGAAGATGATGGCCATGGGCGAGCCAAGCTCCAGGACGCGGCCGAACAGCCGGAGCTTGATCTGCTTGCGGACCATCTTGCGCATCTTGACGATAGACATGGCGATGTCCCTTCGGTGAGGTGTGCCTGCAGGCGACCGCCGGCGGGCCACTCAGGCCCTCGCGACATGCTCCTCCCAACGGGCCTGCACGTAGTCCCCGAACCTGCGCTTGAAGGTGTCAATGCTGAAGCCCAGGGCGTTGTCGCGACACGCCTCCGGGCTGAATTGATCCGCGTCAAAGCGCCCGAGCGCCTGGATCAGCGCCTCGGGCGTCTGCGCGTCGAAGAAGATCCCCGTGCGGCCGTCCACGACCGTCTCCAGCGCCCCGCCGGCCCGATAGGCGATCACCGGGCGACCGCACGCCTGCGCCTCGAGCGGCGCGATGCCGAAGTCCTCCTCCTGCGGCATGACGAAGGCCCGGCAGCGCGAGTACCACCCGGCGATCTCGTCGTCGGGCACCTTGCCCAGGAAGGTCACATTGTCCGCCGCCGCCGCCGACTCCTGCAGGACGTCCAACTCGGGCCCGTCGCCTATCACCACGAGTGGCAGCCCCAACCGGTTGAAAGCGTCCACCGCGACATCCACGCGCTTGTACGGGTTCAGGGTGCACACCACGAGGTAGTAGTCCTCCGGCTCACCGCCCGGCTCGAACTGCTCGGTGTTGACCGGCGGGTGGATGACCTCGGCCTCGCGGCCCCACGCCTCCCTGATGCGCCGGCGCGTGGTCTCCGAGTTGCATACCATGTGCTGCGGGCGCTGGGCGGTGCGCCGGTCCCAGTCGCGCAGCGGCGGGATGCTCGCGCGCACGAAGGCCTTCGCCAGCGGGTTCACGCGCAGCGTGTCGATGTACTCCTGGGCCCAGAACCACAGGAAGCGCGCCGGGCTGTGCACGTACGACACGTGCAGCGCGTCATCGCGCTGCGGCGCGCTCTTGCTCCACCCGCAACTCGAGCTGATGACCATGTCGTGGTCGCTCAGGTCGAGGTAGTCGATGGCCACGGGCATCAAGAAGTAGAGCTTCTTGTACAGCGACAGCGCGCCCGGAACGTCCTGGAGCAGCGAGGTGCGGATGTCCCACCCCCGCAGCCGATCCTCCATCCGCTCGGGGTCATACAGTATCGTGTAGACCGGCGCGTCCGGGTACATCTCGTGCAGCACGTCCACTACGCGCTCGGCGCCCCGGATCCCCTGCACCAGGTAGTCGTGGACGATCGCGAGCTTCACGCCTCGCTCCCCTCGGAGTCGTGGTCCACGAACCTGCTGGCCCGGACGGAGCAGAACTTGCCGCACATCGAGCAGGCGGCGTCATCGCGTGTGGGCCGGTCGCCCCGCCTGAGGCGCACGCGGCCGGGATCGAGCGCCAGGTCCTCCATCTGCTTCCAGTCCAGCTCGCGCCGCGCCCGCGACATGCGGTCATCCCACTCGCGCGCGCCCGGCACCCCCTTCACGATGTCCGCCGCGTGCGCGGCGATGCGCGAGGCCATGACGCCCTCGATGACGTCCTCGACGGTCGGCAGGCCGAGGTGCTCGGCGGGCGTGACGTAGCACAGGAAGTCCGCCCCGGCCGCCGCGCAGATCGCGCCGCCGATGGCGCCGGTGATGTGATCGTAACCGGGTGCGACATCGGCCACCAGCGGCCCCAGCACGTAGAACGGGGCATCGTGGCACAGGCGCTTCTCGAGCACCACGTTGGCCTCGATCTGGTCCAGCGGCACGTGGCCCGGGCCCTCCACGAAGGCCTGCACCCCCGCCTCCCGCGCGCGCAGCACCAGCTCGCCCAGCACCCGCGTCTCGGCGACCTGCCCGGCGTCCGTGGCATCGGCGAGCGCGCCGGGCCGCAGGCCGTCGCCGAGGCTGATGGCGACGCCGTACCGCCGCAGGATCGCCAGCACGTCATCGTAGCGCTCGTACAGCGGGCTCTCGGCCTCGTTCTCGTGCATCCACGCCGCGAGCAGGCTGCCGCCGCGGCTGACGATGCCGCCGATGCGGGGCTGGGCCTTGAGCGCCGCGACCGTCGCGCGCGTCACGCCGCAGTGCAGCGTCACGAAGTCCATGCCGTCCACCGCGTGCCGCTCGATGACATCGAGCAGCTCATCGGCGGTCATGCGCAGCATGTCACCGTGCCGGTCCTCGGCCTCGGCGAAGGCCTGGTAGACGGGAACCGTGCCCAGCACCACCGGGCACTGGGCGCGGATGGCGCGGCGCACCTCGTCGATGTCGCCGCCGATGGACAGGTCCATGACCGTGTCGGCGCCCGAGGCCACCGCCGCGTGCAGCTTGTCCAGCTCACTGGCGAGTTCGGGGTAATCCGGCGATGTGCCGAGGTTCGCGTTGACCTTGGTGCGCAGGCCCTCGCCGATGCCCAGCGGCAGCACGCCGTCGCCGCCCATGGCGACGACCGTGCCGCGCTCGACGCGCTCCGTCAGGCTGTCGAGGTCGGTCTTCTCATCTCGCGCGATGTGCGCGAGGAGTTCGCTATCGACCCCGAAGCCGGGGTCCTGTGCAGTCATCACAATCGTCTCCGTGGCCGCCTCCGCGCCCTGCATGGCGCTCGGAGCGGCCTCACTGGCGAAAAGGACAGAGCCCACGCGTCGGGCCCATGGGCTCGGCGTCATTATACACCACCCGCGCCGAGGGCGGCAAGCCCAGAACGTGTCGCACTCGGCAGAGCAGGGCACCGGCAGTCCAAGAGGACATCCGTGGACCGCCGGCGAAACTCGACCCACCACGGTCGCGATGAGGGTGCCATCATGGCCCATGATGTCCTGCCGGGAGTCTCGCTGTCCCTGGGGTGGACGGTGCTGGCCATGGGGGCGGTCGTCATCACCGTCTTCGCCTTCATCCGCGCCCTGATGCGGGGCCGGATGCTGTGGCTGCTCATCATCCTGGTGACCGGGCCGTTCGGCGCGGTCGCCTACTGGCTCGTCTCCGGTCTGAGTGACACCTCTGGCCCGGGCGGCAACGTCAGTAGCTGGCCGCCTCGTCGGCGCCCTCGATGAATGCCAGGTAGTTCTCCAGCGGCACTTCCTCGCCCACGATGGTGTTCACCGCCGCGACGTAGCGCCCGCCCGGCTTGCCCACCTCCACCATCTCGCGCGCCATCTGCCGGACGCGCTCCGGCTCGTCGGTCGCCAGGATCACCGGGTCGAAGTTGCCGAAGAGGGCCATGCGGCCACCGAAGCGCGCCTTGACGTGACCGAGGTCGTTCGCCTGCGCCTCGACGCCGTGCGCACCCGCCAGGCCCATCTCCAGCCACACCGGGTAGACGTCGTCGATGTGGCCGTCGGTGTGCATCATGATGGTAATGCCGGCCTCGCGCAGCACCTCGCAGGTCGCGGCCGTCGGCTCGGCGATGAGGTCGCGATAGGCCCGAGGGCTGACCATGCACGCGGTCTTGAAGGCGCAGTCCGCGTCGAAGATGGCGATGTCGGGCTTCAGGCCCGTGTCGAGGATCGCGCGCAGCCCCCGCCGGTTGAAGGCCTCGATCCGGCACATGTACTCGCGCAGGAGCTCCGGCTGGTCGTAGACCATCAGGCACAGTCGCTCCATGCCGATACCCGTCGCCGCCGAGTGGAAGCAGTGCAGCATGAAGATGTGCACGAGCAGGCCCTCCGCGCGGATGGCTTCAGCATTGGCCGCGAACTGCTCCGCGAGCGCCGCGAGGTCCGGCTCGCGCAGGCGGTCGAGGTCCTCCCAGGTGATCGGTGAGCCGCCCGCGTAGTGTGCGGTCCCGTCCGAGGCCGTCTCGCTCCTCGAGCCGATCATCACCCCCCAGGACGTTCCGCGCGCCATCCCCCAGCCGATGTTGCGCGCCAGTTCGAGCGCGTGGCGGAAGTCGCCCGGGCCCTCGGCGTCGCGCCCGACGAAGTGGTGCGCGATGGCCCGATTGCCGAAGAACAGCTCCTGGCGCGGTACGCGGCCCGGCATCTGCCCGGTGAGGGCCGCGTACAGGTCCTGGGCCTGCGGCAGCAGGCCGGGCCTGGGCAGCCTGATCGGCATTGCGGTGCGCTCCCTCCGGCGAACAGTGGCGCGGGACGGGACTTCGCTGTTCTCGCCCGCGGACCTGCCCGCGGGTGTGACCCATCCAGTATGTAGACTGCGACGGCCAACGACCTCCTCACCCCCGCAGACCGCTGCGCGGTCTGACGGCTGCTGCGCAGCCTCCTCCCCCTGGCCGCAGGCAGGTCGCTGTTCGACCTGACGCTGCGTCGGGCAGGCTGTGCATTACCCACATCTCGGGCGCGGTCGGTGCGTCTGCGCGGTACGTCGTTTCCGTACGGAGGGGCTGCCCAAGCGTCGGACCCCGCCCACGGGCGGGGTCCGCGCGAGGGTGAGGCGCGCCAGCGCCTCAGCTCCCAGCCGACGCTTCGCGTCGGGCAGCCCGGCCGTTGCGTCGTTTGCTCCCGCCCACGGGCGGGACTGGGGTTATGCGCGGGCCGAGAGAAGCCAGAGGCTTCTCCAATGGAACCTGACGCCTGCGCAACACAACCGCGCAGGCGTCACTCCTCGCGCTGGGCGCTCGGAGCGGCCCCTCCGGGAGGATGCTGCGCATCCTCAGGACAAGGCGGCGCATCGC
>JALGUI010000797.1 GCA_029820915.1 Candidatus Zipacnadia bacterium
GCCATGAACACCACGACGGTGTCGTCGGCGATGCCCAGGCTGTCAAGCGCCGCCACCAGCCGCCCGAACTGGTGGTCGATGAAGCGCATCTGGTCGTAGTAGCTCCCGATGTTGCGCCGCAGCTTCGGCTCGTCGGGCTGGCGACCGTTGGCGACGTAGCCCTCGTAACACTCGCGGTAGAACGCGGGCCTCTTGGCCAGGTCCTCGGCGCGCAGCTCCGGCACCGGCACGTCGGCCGGGTCGTAATGCCCGGCCCAGCCCGCGGGCGGCGTGCACGGCGGGCACAGTTCGTGGTAGGAGCAGTGGCAGTAGAAGGGCTGATCCGCCCGCGCCTGGCGCTCGATGAAGTCGATGGCCCGGTCGGTGATCCACTGCAGCTCATGCGCCTCCTCGGGCATGTCCGTGCGCGCCCGCGCCTGCTCCGACAGCTCCGGGTACCGCTCGTCGATGAAGGCCAGGTACTCCTCGCCCAGCTTGTTCTCGCTGACGTGTACCTCGCCGAAGCCGTAGTACGGGCCTTGGATGATCGGGACGGTGCGGCCCGGGTAGGTCTGCTGCGGCTCGAAGTGGATCTTGCCCGCCGCCCCGGTCGCGTAGCCGGCCTGCGAGAGCACCTCGGGCAGCGTCACCTCGCTCTCGGGCAACGTCACGCCGTTGGCCCACACGCCGTGGACGTGGGGGTAGCGGCCGGTGTAAACTGATGCCCGCGTGGGCATGCATACTGAGTGGGTGCAGAACGCGCGCTCGAACCTGACACCGTCGGTGGCGAAGGCGTCAACACCGGGGGTTTCGAGCAGCTCGTTGCCGTAGCAACCGAGCGTGTCTTTGCGGTGTCCGTCGGTGATGAACACGAGCACGTTGCGCGGGGTCATCATGGGCCTCCGTGGGTGCAGGCGATGGTCTGCGCGAGCCGCGCCGGACAGCGGTCACCGGGTAGTTTGACCTCGCGGCCACGGGCTCCTTCCCGGCGGATGCTCGCGTGTGTGCTCACGTTGAGCCATCGAGCCAAGAAGGCGATTGACAACCGCCGTCCGTCTGGCCTACCTTAGCAGTACCGGCGGGGGCCGGCGCGCCCTCATGGGCGGCGCGCAGGCGCATGACAGTGTCGGCTCGTGCCTGGCGAGCCGGTCCCGGCGGGTCCGGCACGGGCACCGGCGTTACACGCGGAGCCCGGCGGCCGCCCCACAGGCGGCCGCATGAAATCGTGCCCGCGCACGCGCGGGCCGTGGGGGAGGTGACGCGCTGTCATGAGATGGCGATCTGGTGTCGTCGCGCTCGCCGCGGCGGCGGGCGTCTTCATGTGGCTCATCGACGCGCTCATCGATAGCGCCCTCCTCCACGAGAGTTCGTTCCTCCAGGCCCTCATCCTCGACGTGCCGGTGCAGAAGTGGTACGCCCGCCTGGCCGCACTCGTCATCTTCATCGGCTTCGCTGTGATCGCGTCGAAGCTCGCCGAGGTAGACGAGGCCGCGCCAACGGAGCAGGAGCGGCCTGAGCCGAGCGACGCCCGGCTCGAGCACTTCCTCCACGAGGCCCTCACCGCACGCAGGCGCGAGGAGTTGCTCGGGCAGAGCTTCTTCGAGGTCCTCACGCCACCGCGCTCCCTGCCGGCCATGCTGCCGGCCTTCAGGTCGGTCATCGAGGAGGGCACGACCGTCGTCAGCGAGGCGTCCTGGGCCACACTCCGCGGGCATGACGTCATCATCTCCGCACACATGTCGCCGGTGCACGACGCCCAGGGCAGAATCATCGGCGTCGCGGTGGTCGGCGATGAGGTCACGGAACTGCGCCTGTCGGAGACGGACCTGCTGCAAAGCCGCGAGCCCTGGCGTCCGCTCGCCGAGACCATGATGGGCGACGGCCTCGCCGCCATGGACCTGGACGGGAAGTTCACCTGGGTCAGCCGGTCGCTGGCCGAGATGCTCGAAGGCGACGAGGACGAACTCGTCGGGACGGACGCGGGCGAAATCGCCGTCCCCGAGGAGCGCGAGGACCTGCGGCGGCACATCGCGGACCGCCTCGACAGTGGCGAACGCGTGAGCGTCGCGATCACGGCGACCACCCGGAGTGGGCGCCGCTTCCCGGCGGCAATCGCCCTCGCAGCGCTCAGGCAGCCCGAGGGCGAGGCCGTGGGGAGCTTCGCGGTTCTCCGCGACGTCAGCGATGTCAAGCGCACGGAGATCGAGCTGGCGGCCGCGCGCGAGGGCACGCAGGCCGAGCTCGAGCGCATGGCGGAACAGCTCCGTGACGTCGAGAGCCGCGTCCAGCAGGCGCGCGACGAGGTCCGCGCTGAGTTCGAAGCGGACGTGGACCGGCTGACCGCGGAGGCGCAGGACGCCGAGCGTCGGGTCGAGGAGGCGCGCGAAGCCGCGCTGGCGGAGCAGCAGGCCACGATCGACGAGCTGTCGGGCCAGCTTGCCGACGCCGAGGGCCGGGTCGAGGAGGCGCGGGAGGGCGCGCTGGCCGAGCAGCAGACGAAGATCGCCGAGCTGTCGGGGCAGCTTGCGGATGCCGAGCGCCGGGTCGAGGAGGCTCGGGGGAGCGCACTCGCCGAGCAGCAGACGAAGATCGAGGCCCTGTCGGGCCGGCTTGCCGACGCGGAGCGTCGGGTCGAGGAGGCCCGGGGGGGCGCGCTGGCCGAGCAGCAGGTGGCCATCGACGAGCTGTCGGGGCAGCTTGCGGAGGCTGAACAGGGCGTCGAGGAGGCGCGGGAGGGAGCGCTGGCGGAGCAGCAGACGAAGATCGACGAGCTGTCGGGCCAACTTGCCGACGCGGAGCGTCGGGTCGAGGAGGCGCGGGAAGCCGCGCTGGCCGAGCAGCAGACGAAGATCGACGAGCTGTCGGGGCAGCTTGCGGAGGCTGAACAGGGCGTCGAGGAGGCGCGGGAGGGAGCGCTGGCGGAGCAGCAGACGAAGATCGACGAGCTGTCGGGGCAGCTTGCCGACGCCGACCGCCGGGTCGAGGAGGCGCGGGAAGCCGCGCTGGCCGAGCAGCAGACGAAGATCGACGAGCTGTC
>JALGUI010000798.1 GCA_029820915.1 Candidatus Zipacnadia bacterium
ATGTCCGGCCAGTCGTGGCAGGTGAAGTTGGGGAAGCGGGCGCTCCCCCCCTCGACCTCCAGCGTGGCCAGCAGCGTCATCGCGGCGTAGAGGGTCCCGAGCGGCTCGCGGCCCACGAGCGCGTATCCGCGGCCGTCGGCCACGGGTGCGATCACGTACTCCTGCGACCGCTGAGCGGCGGTCAGGTCCTCGTTCCACTCGGGATCGACACGCCCGCGCGCCGCCGCGCCGAACCACAGCGCCGGACCGTCGGCGTGCTCGCCCTCGGTGACCACCGGCAACGCGACGCCGCTCATCTCCTCGATGCGGCGGGCCAAGTGTGCGGCTGCGAGGGCGACTCTCGGAGGCGGGTCCTGGGGCGTGACGAGCGATGCTACCCCCGCGCCGTCGGCGGCGAGAACGAACGCCCCCTGTGTCTGCTCGATCTGCTGAGGCGTCGGGATGATGTTCCGCAGCGCGGGCGGCAGTTCGGCGGCCCCCGCGAGGACGGGGCCGAGGGTCACGATCAGGACGACACGCAGACGGTGCATGGGTCTCCCTCCAGCGGGCCCTGTGTTAGCCCGACGATCAACGCCGTGCCCGGGCCACTTCGCCGCCGTCGGCGCGCGCCCTGCTCCCACCGCCCGGCAACAGGTCGGTCGCCGCGCACGCAACGAGGAAGGGCAGGGCGGCAGACTCCGGGAAGTGAGAGCCAGCAGTGGGTATGTCGGGACATGACGGGCACATCAGGCGGTGCAGGGATACCGAGGAAAGGCGGTGTCATTCATGTCTGAAGAGCGGACCGTGATGCAGAACTTCGCCACACCGGCCAATCTTCTCACCTTCTCGCGCCTGATCTTCCTGCCGGTGGTGATATACGGGCTGGTGACGGATCAGCACTGGGTGGCTGTCGGCGCGATGTTCCTCGGGTGGCTGACAGACCTGCTCGACGGGCGGGTAGCGCGGATGATGGGCCAGGGAGGGACGCGCTTCGGCAAGGCCCTGGACAGCACCATCGACTTCGCGCTGATCTACTGCCTGTTCATTGCCTTCTACGCGTCCGGGCGGCTGTTCATCTGGCAGTTCGCCATCCTGTACCTGGCAATGGTGATGATCCTCACGCTGCAGTTCTTCCTGGAGGGCTCCGGCCGTGAGGGCGAGGTGGCCACGACGAAGCTCGGCAAGCCCACGGGCGCGCTCCAGTACTTCTACCTGCTGTTTCTCGTGGTGCTGGAGATCCCGGCGGTTGAAGCGATCCCGGTGATGTTCACCATCCACATGGCCTACTTCGTGGTGCTGGCCGCGGCCATCCTGCTCAACACCGGGGAGACCCTGGTGCTTCTGCAGAAGATGGGGCGGGAGGCGGCGCCGCCTGAGGATGCACCTGAAGCCTGACCGCGCGCTATCCTGCACGCCGGATCAGCCCGAGGAGACTGTCTGGCTGCGTCGCGAACCGAGCGAGCTACGGCTATGCATTGCCTACAAGTCGAGATGGCTGCGGCGAGGCCGCGCGATGGACAAGCAATGCGCCGGTTTGTCGTACGGAGGGGCCGCTCCGAGCGTTCAGCGCGAGGAGTGACGCCTGCGCGGTTGTGTTGCGCAGGCGTCAGGTTCCATTGGAGAAGCCTCTGGCTTCTCTCGGCCCGCGCATAACCGCAGTCCCGCCCGTGGGCGGGAGTCCCGCCCGTGGGCGGGAGCAAACGACGCAACGGCCGGGCTGCCCGACGCGAAGCGTCGGCTGGGAGCTGAGGCGCTGGCGCACTTCACCCTCCGTACGACAACGACGTACGGCGCAGACGCACCGACCGCGCCCGAGATGGGGGCAATGTACAGCGGGCTACGGTGCGGCGCCGCCCGGCGTCACGTCCGTGGCCGGCGCCGCGATCAGGCGGATGTTGTCCAGGTACAGGTCGATGGTGTCTTCAGGCTCGAAGGCCGCGGCCTGCGCGTAGAAGCGGAACAGCCACACGATCTTGCCCCATCTCTCGCTCACGCCGATCTCGGCGTCCCGCACGTCCCACACGATCTCCCGCCAGCCGTCGGTGGCCGTCGGTGACCTCGTCTCGATCGAGGATCAGGGTCGTGGGCGACGCCCCCGACGCACTCAGCATCGCGTACAGCGGCGGGTGATCCGGGCTCTCGCACTTGAGGTGGAAGCGCACCTCGTCGATGGGGCCCCACAGGCGGCCGTAGAGGTAGTCCAGCGAGATCAGGCTGAGCGCGGGGAGTGCCTCGAGCTTCGCGGCCAGGTCCTCCGGCGTGACGACCCAGTGGATGCTGCCCTCGCCCTGCACCCT
>JALGUI010000799.1 GCA_029820915.1 Candidatus Zipacnadia bacterium
GGTCCGTGCATAGGTCCCACCCCGCGGCGACCCGGCCGCCCAGCGCCAGCGGTTGTCGGCCAGCAGCGCGTTCAGGTCAGCGACGGTCACCGGCACCGGATGCTCGTCGGCTGCGTAGCCAAGTTCGGTCGGCACTATCTGGCGGATGCGCGTCGAGACGCTGGCATCGCCCTCGTCGCAGACCACGCCGAGCCAGTTGATCGGCTGCGCGGCGTGGCGCACCGGGATCAGAGCCTCATACGCGCCGTCGCCGACGTCCTCGGCCTGGATGGCCTCCCACCACCGCAAGCGCCAGGGCATCTCACCCGCGGTCCAGTAGACCTCGGTGCGGGTGAGCGGCAGCTCTGAGGTGGTCACGAAGCGCACGCGCACGCGGTCGCCCTCGCGCTGCGGCTCGCCGACGGCCTGCGCGGTCGGGAAGGCCGCGCCCTCACCCGGGCCTCCGGCCTTCAGCCGCCAGTTCATGAAGCGCACTTCCATGTATGTACTCCATGTATGTACGGTGCTTCGTGTGGTTGACCCTGGGGTCGCCGGTGCCGCCCGGCAGGCGGATGGCGTGGTAGTCGTTGGGCGAAAACAGCCAGTTCTTCCGCGGCCCCGGGCCCTCGGCGGGGATGTTGTCGAGCGTCGCCTGCACCGACGGCGGCCAGAAGAACCAGTCATCCGTCGCCTGCAGGATCATGTAGTCCGCGCGCGTGTTGGTCGCCAGCCGGCCCGGGTCGAAGGCCGCCAGCCAGCGCTCGCGCTGGTCGTCGGGCATGGCCTCGAGCGTGGGCATCCAGACGCTGGCGAGGTCGTAGTAGCCCGCGCCGTAGATCGGGAAGGCCGCCGCGAACTTCTCGCCGCCCAGCGCCGCCATCATGTTGGTCATGTAGCCGCCCCAGGAGCCGCCGAAGACGCCGATGCGGCTGGTGTCCACGTCCGGGTGGGTGCGCAGGATCGACAGCGAGCGCAGCGCCGCCACGATGCCGTCGTAGAGCGCGCTGGCGGTCGCATCGGGCGTGGCGGTGAATGCGGTCGCGCCGGCCGTGGTCGCGCCACCGTCGAAGTAGGGCCCGCGCGACAGCGCCGCGCTCGCGTTCGCGAAGCCCGCCTGGTCCTGGCCGATGCACACGTAGCCCTTCTCGGCCCAGCCGATGATGGCTGTGCGCTCGCGGTGGGTGTAGCCGCCGCCACCGTGGCAGAACAGGATCGCCGGGTGCGGGCCGGGCGCCGCCGGCCGGGCGAGGATGGAGTGGATCTCGCAGCGCGCGCCGGTCTCGGGGATCACGCGCGACAGGAACCAGAACTCGCGAACGATCACGTCGCCGATGCGCTGCTCAGGCAGCTCCTCGACGATGTCGGGCGGGTTGTCCTGCAGGTAGGGGAGGTAGATATCGGGCACGCCATCGGCGCCGAGCGCGCCGGCGCCGAGCATCAGGCCGAGGCAGGGCAGGCCGAGCATGGTGGTCCTCCGCGCGTGGGCTGGACGGCGGCGGGAGGTTCGTCTGCGCCGGGCGGACGGCCTTCCCGGCGCCCTGGCGCGGCTACGCCTCCCGTAGCGCGCGCCGCCAGGCCGCGTCGCTCGTCGCCACCTCCAGCGCGACCTGCGCGGCCGTCGCGACGGCCGGCCGCACCTCGCGCGTGAGCGTGTGCCCGGGCGCGATCTCCGCCGGCTCGACGCCCACCACCAGCGCCTCCGGCCGCACGTCGATGAGGCCCCCGAGCCCCAGCGCATCCATCAGCGCCATCGTCCCGACGGGCGAGAGGTAGTCGGCGCGGGCCTCGGCGTCGGCGGGGGAGAGGACGTGGACGGCGCCGGGCTCGTCGCCCAGCGCGACCGCCGCGAGGATGATGGCGCGCGCGGCTCCTTCGAGCGCGACCGGCAGGTCGAAGCTCCGGGCGGCTGCCTCCTCGACGCGCACGGTCGGCGGCAGCTCCCCCGCGGCCAGCAGGCGCGCCACGGCGATCCCGACTCCGTCATCGCGCCGCCGCTCGTTGCCGATGCCGACGATGACCGTGATCTCGCTCATGTCGTCCCTCAGCAGATGCGCGGCAGCA
>JALGUI010000800.1 GCA_029820915.1 Candidatus Zipacnadia bacterium
TGGCTGCGCTACGACGCGCGCTACCCCGGCCCGCCGCCGGGCACGCGCTACATGAGCATCTGGGAGCACGACGGCTCGCTCACCCCGCACGGGGTCTCGATCGCCACCATGAACGCGCTGATTGGCGACGCCCGGCCGCAGGGGCAGATTGACATGCCGGAGGGGCTGGAGGGCCACCTGTGGGCCGACGGCGAGCGCAGGCTGCTCATCGCCTGGACCACCGACGGCACGGTGCGGCGGATGGCGATCGAGGGCGCGCGGGCCTGGGACGCGTACGGCGGCGCACTCGACGAGCCGCTGATCGGCGCGCTGCCGACCTTCATTGAGCTGACGGGCGAGATGCCGCGGTGGGAGACCGAGGTGGTGGAGGGGATTGAGGCCGAGCTGCTCGACCCGGAGGCCGGCGGCGGGCCCTATCGCGTTCGGTTCACCGCGACCGTGGCCGGCCCGGCGCGGGGCGAGTGGGCGGCATCGGGACCGTACTTCCTCGACCGTGAGCGCATCCAGCGTGTGCCCGCCGAGGCGGACGCGGACGGCCGCATGGAGCTGGTGCTGCCGCTCAACGTGTGGCCGAACCTGCCGGTCAGTGAGCGGGAGGCGAAGGTGCAGCTCTACCTGCCCGGGCGCATGTTGGAGGGCGTGCTCGCGATCGACATGCGCACCGCACCTCAGAAGCCGTAGAACTTGAGGTAGGCGCTGTTGATGGCCCAGGTCAGGCCGAGCTGCTGGTAGTACTCCTCGCGCGCCTGGGCCGCCGCCTCCATCGCCTCCTGCCGGGTGGCGTCGCCCTCGTCCCTGACCGCATGGCGGGCCAGCAGGTAGTCGCGGTTGAGCCGCGCATAGTCGATGCCCACCTGCAGGAAGTCGAGGCGGGCGAGGATGGCCTCGTCGCCGCCGGCCGCCTGGCGCGCCGCGTCGAGATGCCCCTGCAGCTCGGCCAGCGTCGCGTCATCGTAGTACTCCGCCAGGCGCCACAGGTTCGTCTTGCGGCCTAAGTACTCGCTGTCCTCGAAGATGCGATCGGTGAGCGCCTCCAGCGCGTCGAAGTACGCCCGCACATGCTGGGCGGCCGGCCCGAAGCCGGCGTGGCAGTAGTCGTCGATGATCGCGTCCGGGTCGGCGCCCGGGTCGCAGAGCATCTCGGCCAGCACGTAGTAGGTCAGGCCCTTGAGCGCCCAGTGCTGGTACTGACAGTCGAAGTCGGTGACGGTCAGGCCCTGGTCGGTGAGCCGCGCCACATCGCGCGCCAGCGGCCGGGCGAAGTTGACCGGGAAGCCCATGCCGCCGCCGAGCAGGTTCGGGCGCCAGAAGATGTTGCTCGCCTTCTGGGCCCAGCCCGCGAAGGTCGCCATGTCCGCGTCGTACATCTCGCGGTTGACGTAGCTGATGCCGACGAAGCCGATCAGCAGGTTCGGCTCGAGCTCCTGCGCGACCGGTACGGTCCGGTAGGCGCTGTAGGCATAGGCGCCAAGCAGGCGGTCGGGGTGCTGCTCAGCGACGATCCGCGCGATCTCGTTGTAGAAGCGCACGTAGCGATCCGACAGCGATACATGCTCGCGGCGGTTCCTCTCGGCGCCCGGCCAGTAGAGCTCGATGATCGGCCCGTCGGGGTGGTCCCACGACTCGCACACGTCGCAGGTGCAGAAGGTCAGTAGAGCTCGATGATCGGCCCGTCGGGGTGGTCCCACGACTCGCACACGTCGCAGGTGCAGAAGGTTGTGCCGCCGCCGTCGTTGGGCGAGATGGAGACGCAGTCGAGCGCGGGGTCGGCCTGGAGCTCGGCGATCTTGTCGGCCGCGATCTGGGCGATCAGCTCGGGGTTGGAGACGCACAGGCGGGCGCGGCCGGGGGCGGACGATTGGTCACGCGTGCCATCCGGCTGGAGCGCGAACCAGTCGGGGTGCTCGGCGCCGAAGCGCTCCCAGTAGCCGCCGTAGGCGTGCCCGTAGCCGCCCGCGAACGAGCCGCCGATGCGGTGGGCGGCGTACCACGCCGGCACCTCCTGATGCATGGCCCGGAAGTCGTCCGCCGACCAGCCGAGCGCGTCGAGCCCCCGCTGCACGCGGTCGTTGTAGCCCGCGCTGCGCAGGCCGCGCTTGAGCAGACGTGGCGTCCACTCCAGGCTCAGATCGTCGGCGACGGCGATCGTCGGCGATGAGGGGATGACCGTCCCCACCTC
>JALGUI010000081.1 GCA_029820915.1 Candidatus Zipacnadia bacterium
CGCGCGCCACGACCGGGATGACCCAGGCGTCCGCCGCGGGCCGGCGCGCGGCCTGCGCCGCGACCTCAGCGGAGGCGGGCGCGGCGCCCGGCGCGCTGATGGTCACCTGCGTCGAGGCGCTCGTGCGCATCCAGAAGCCCGCGTTGCGCGGCACCACGGTCACGCCGCCCAGGCCCGCCGCGGTCGAGACCAGCCGGTAGGTGGCGTTGGCCCGATCGTAGATGAACCCGAAGCTCAACGCCGGGCTACCGCCCGGGATCGTCACGCGGTCCCACGGCAGGTCGCGGTCGTAGGGGTCGCCGACCGCGTTCCAGCCGGTCAGCAGCGCCAGCGCCAGGTTCGCCGTGTTCGGGTACAGCTCGCCCGCGATGCCCACAACACGCTGCGTCGGGCTGTTGGTCCAGAAGCCCTTGCCGGGCCCCAGCCGCATCAGCGGGTCGTTCGACGGCGCCGTCACGTAGGGCGGGCTGGTCTGCGGATCCCAGCGTGCCACCTCTACGTCGGCCCCGAAGGCGGCCAGCACATCAGTGTTGACCGGGGTGACCGGCACCGCGGTGAAGTTCAGGCCCTGCGGCAGCGTCATGTTATAGACCCAGGCGGCGACGAAGTCCACGTTCGACAGGTCGGTCGCCACGTCCACTTCGGTCTCGACCGGCTCGAACTGGTAGTCGGCATCATCGGGCCGCACCGTGTAGGTCCCCGGCACGAGTCCGCCGATGCTGTAGGCGCCGGTAACGTTGGTCTGAACGGTCGCCACCAGCGTGCCGTTGTCGTAGGCCTCCACGTCGATGCCCGCCAGGCGGTCGCCGCCGCCGGTGCGGATGGTCCCGGTCACGTCGAAGGTCTCGACCTCACCGGTGAACACCACGTTGGTGGCGTCGCCGGTCTGCAGGTTGACCGTGACCTCCTGGGTGGGCGGCGTGAAGACGTAGCCCGCGAGCTGGGCGGTGAGTGTGTAGGTGCCCGCCGTTACATCCTCGATGGCCCACGTGCCGTCCGCGCCGGTGAGATCACTGTGCTGGCCGTCGCTGATGGTCACGCCCGAGATCGGGATGCCGCCCGGGGTCTGGACGATACCCGCGATGTCGTAGCCCAGCCGCGCGGTGAAGTTGATGGCCACCGCGTTCGGCCCGACCGTCACCGAGCGCACCTCCGGCTCGAACGACCGGTCCGCCTTGCTCGGCGACACGTTGTAGCTGCCGGCCGCCAGCCCGGTGACCTCGTACTGCCCCTGCGCGTCGGTGAAGTCGAAGAGCGCCCCGGCGTTGACCCGCACATTGTCCTCGGGGGCGCCGTTCGGGTCGGTGACCACGCCCGCGATCGAGAACGTCGGCGGGCCCTCGACGAGGAAGTCGTAGCTCACGAACTGCCCCGGCGCGGGCGCCACGTTCCCGGAGTTGTCGGCGACCTGCAGCCGCACCGCCACGCGGTCCAGGTAGTCGTAGTCCTGCGGGGGATCGTACTCGACGTCGAGCCGGCCGCCCACAGGCGTGATGGTCGTGTCCGGATCCTGCGCCACGTCCACGCCGTCAACCTCAAACACCAGCGTGGACTGATCGACGCCCGCCGCGTTGTCGCTGACGGAGAAGGCGATGGTGGTGTCGCGCGTCACGTTCTCCGCGTCCTGCGCCGGGTCGAAGTCGGCGAAGACCGGCGGCGTCAGGTCGGCCGCCTGCACCGGTCCGGCGATGTTCGAGTTCGGGCCCTCCTGCACGCCGTCGTAGGCGCGCATCATGTAGTACAGGTCCACGCCCAGCGGCGCGTTCACGTCATTGTACTCGGTCACGCCCGCACCGACCGTGGCGTAGACGTCGGTCGGCTGCGGGTCCACAAGGTCCGCAGGCAGGGAGGAGCGGTAGACGTGGTACTCGGTGACGTCGTCCTCGCCGCCGCCCTTGCTCGGGTCGTCGTCAGACAGACCCCAGCCCAGCATGATGGTGCCGTCGCCCTGCTGCGTGGCCGTCAGATTCTCCGGCGCGGGCGGCGGGTCGTTGGGAATGGGCGTGCTGACTTCATCCGACGACATCGGGAAGTTCTCGTCCGAAACGATGTCCTCGGGCTGCAGCAGCGTGATGTAGCTCGCGTCCTGCAGCGTGAACTGCAGCGTCAGCGGTGGCTCCTCGAGTGGCAACTCGTCCGACAGCGACGCCGCCAGCAGCACGGATCGCCCCGCGCCCTCGGTGACCACGACCGGCGTGGCCTGGATGTCGAACGAGGCGCGCTCGGTGCCGGCGACGCCGGCGAAGGTCGTCTCTTCCAGCAGCGTGTCGCCACCATCGACCTGCCCGTCCGCGTTGTTGTCGAGGTAGAGCTTGGTGGAGGTGACGTGAGAGACCGCGTTAACCGTGCCGGTCTCGTCCACAAGGATGCGCGTGATAGTCGCTCGGTCCTGATCGACCTCGAAGTCCAGCGACAGCACCGGCACGTCCACATCGCCGGGGTTGATGGCCTGCGGCGAGACCTCCGCCGAGACCAGGTCCACGGGGGCGCGGCTGGTCGGCGTCACCGTGATGGTGTCCGGCGCCTCCTCGATGTCCACGAGCTGCGAGTTGATCGGGAAGCGGTAGGCGCCCAGCCCATCGTTGCCGCCGGTGATCGGCTCGCGCACCCGTCGCTGCACCGCGCCGGGGATCTCGGGGCGGATGTAGTCGTAGGTCGCCATCCCCGCGCCCAGCGACACGCCCTCAGAGGCGTCGGCGCTGGCGCTGACATCGTAGGTGACGAACAGGCTGCGGATCTCGTCCAGCGGGATGCGATAGTTCAGGTTCGTGAAGTAGGCCGTCTGCTGCTGGAAGACCGCGGTCGCAAGGCGCGTGTCCACGGCCGGGTCGAACACGCCATTGCCGTCGGTGTCATCGAACAGCGACAGCCGGTCAATGTCCGCGTCCTCCTGCGACGAGCCGTTCTCGTCAATGCGCACCGTCGCGAGCTCGACGTCGCCGCGCGACAGGTTCGGCGCGGTGCTGTCGTTGTCGAGCTGCAGGTGCATGACCCAGAAGTCCTCGGTCCCCTGCAGCACCGTCGGCGGCATGGTCGGGATCGGCACCTGTGTCGCGATGACCTCGCGCGGCACCACGTGCAGGTCCGCGCGCATGATGCGCATGGCGTCCGAGATGTTGGCCACACGCGAGAAGCTGTCCGTGCTCGAACCCGGCTGCAGTATGCCCGGCGGCGGGTCCGGCGGGTCCTCGGTCATGGGCCGCATCAGGCCGGCGCTGTTCAGGCCGATGCCCGAGACCCAGCCGTGGCTGTAGCTGTCCGGCTCGGTGAACTGCGTCCAGTTCCGGTTATCCGTCGAGCCGGGGAACGGGTCGCCCTCGAGGTCGCCCCACTGCTTGTCGGGGTTGCCCTCCAGCTCGTACAGCCCGTCCGCCTGCTCGACGATGACCGTCGGATGCCACTCCGGGCGCTGCCCGAAGCGCATGTCCACGTGGTAGATGTACAGCCCGCGCGGCGAGATGTCGTTGAAGTAGTTGGCCCCGGTGCGGTTGCGGTTCTCGACCAGGTAGTACTCCCGCCACTGGTCGGGTGGTATCCCGTCGGCGATGTAGTACGGGCGGCCCGGCAGCTTGTAGACTACCGGATCCTCCAGCGTCCCCTCGATCTCGGGGATCGGGGCATTGATGATGTCCTCGGTCACCGCCACCGGCGTGACCCAGCCCACGAGACACTTCAGGAACGCGTCGATTCGGCGGCCGCCGTGCGCCATCACGCTGTACGGACCCATCATGCTGCACTCGAACAGCGGCGGCTGCACCCCCCTCGCGTTGATATAGAAGTCCAGGTCGTACAAGTCCGGGAACCCGGCGATGGCGTGGCCCAACTCGTGCGCGGTCAGGTACAGCCCGGCGTCGGACGGCAGCACCACCGCGGAGTTCGGGATGAACACGTGCCCGCCGCTCCACGGGCCCGATGTCCCGCCCGTGTCGGCGCCGGACGCCGCGTCCGACGGATAGAGACGGATCATCGTGTTGTAGCCGGTGGGCGCAATGCCGTTGTCGTTCAGCACCTGGCTCAGATGGCCCAGCCACACGCCGTACTTGTGGCCGCCGGTCGAGTTGGGGTCCTCGAAGTAGCCCATGTTCGGGTAGGCGTGGTCCTGGGTGTCGTGGTCGTAGGGCTTGGGGCGGTCGTAGTGGTAGCCGGCGTAGTCCACCGTGCCACCGATGTCGTCAACCCGGTCGGTGGTGTTCCGCAGATGCCGGAGCTGATACGGCCTGCTGCCCATCTGCCCGTTGCGCACGATGTGGTCGTGGGTATAGTAGCACATCGACAGCAGCCGGTTCTCCGGCCCGGAGCCGAGCACCTCGCCCGCTTGGATCAGCGTCTCTCCCCATCCCTGATCCCAGTCGAGGTTGAAGCCGGAATCGGCGGTTAGCTGCACCCACTGACCACCGATGCGCACCCTCAACAGATCGCCCTCATCAAAGCTGGCGGTCTCTACCACCCGGCGACGACCGTCGTAGTCAACCGAGTGGCTGGCGTCGATGTCCAGGTCGTCCCACTCCGGCGGACTGGCGTCGGGGTCCCAGACCTGCGGACTGGAGAACGACACACGCCCGGTGTACCCCAGCGTAGCGATGGTGTCCGTGCCACTGTCGGCGCTGATGCCGCGCAGGCCCGGCACTCCGTACGGTGGCGGCGACGGCTCGGTCACGTCACGGATGATCGGGGTCCCCGGCTGGTGCGCGAACTCGTTCCCGGGGCCGCCCAGGTAGGGGACGCGGTCGAGGATGTGGTGGCTCTCGAAGGGGCCGAGGATGTCGCTGCGGTTGCCCTCGATCGAGATGTTGGCGTGTGAGTTGGCGAAGTAGTAGTTCGCCACGCTCAGCGGGTTGTTGAGGTTGAAGAGGAAGTCGAACCACCGCTCCTTGAGGTCCACCGAGGTGCCCGCGCGACCGTCCACCGTGTACTCGATGCGCGGGTGGTTGCTGACCGCGGCATTGGAGCCGCCCGCGGGCGCCTCCCCGGTGGCCGACCACGCCGCGTTCTGGAGCCCGATGGGATCGAAGTCGTCGGTGTCCAGCGGACCACCCGGGCTGTGCCAGCCCGCCGACTCAGAATAGGGGTGCTCGCGCGGCCCGCCGTCGTCGTAGTTGTTCTCGCCCTGCGCCGGCGAGACGTCGTTCCAGTGCGGGAAGTTATTGAGCACTACCAGGATGCGGATGCGCCGCACCGCCTGGGGCCTCATCTCGCTCTCGCCCGGCAGCCGATAGGCGAGCAGGTTCCGGCGCTGCTCGGGCGTGATCTGCTGGACGAACCAGCCGCGCTCGACCGCCTCGCGGATGTTGCTCAGCAGGTGCGCGCGCTCATCCGGCGGCGAGTTCTCCAGCACCTCGCTGATCCTCGGGTAGAAGAGCTGAGGCGGGGCGCTGCGCAGCATCCCGGAGCCCTCGTAGGTGACCGAGCAGTCCGGGTCCGCCGCGTTACCGTCCACCGTCACGAAGTCCAGCACCGCGCCCTCGGGCAGCTCCAGCCGGTCGATGATCCGGTCGCCGTTCATCTCCTCGTACCGGTGCATGACCGTCAGGGCCTGGTCCCGCGACAGCCCAAACTTCTGCTGCACGAAGTCCAGCGCCAAGGCACGATAGTCCCCGAGCTCGATCGTCACCGCAGCCTGTGACGGTGAGGGAAGAAGGCCCATGAGGATGATCGCGCAGATGGGGATTACCGCGAACCGGGTCGCCATCGATGTACGCATCGTGCTAGGCCACCTCTCGCTGCTTAGTTGCCTCGCAACCGCTGACATGTAGTGCACCGTTCGACGCTCACGCGTGGCGCGCGATCGACGAGACGATAGCAGCCGTGACGGTCTTCGCCAGCGTGGGCCGGCGCATATGCCGCCATTCTACGCAATCGCCCCAACTGTGTCAACCGCAGCGCCTACGCCCCCTTGTGCTACCAAGCGCCCTCGTCGGCGCTCTGTCATGCACCTGCAACCTCTATGCCCTCAAGCGCCAGCAGACGGCGCTTGACCGCCAGCCCGGCGCCAAAGCCCACCAGACGGCCGTCGGCGCCGATCACCCGGTGGCACGGAATCACCACCGGAAGCGGGTTGCGCCCCAGCGCCTGGCCCACCGCCCGCGCGCCCCCGGGCGACCCGGCGGCCCGCGCCAGTTCGCCGTACGTGCTCGTCGCTCCGTGGGGGATCCGCGCACACGCGCGCAGCACCTTCAGGCCGAAGGGCCCCACGCCCCGCGGGTCCAGCGGCAGGTCGAAGGCCACCCGCTCGCCCGCGAAGTACGCGACCAGCAGCGCCGCCGCCTCGCGCAGCAGCGGGTCGGCCAACGCCTCCGCTGCGCCGCCGGCCACCGCCGCCACGGCCGCATCCCGTTGCACGGCCGGCAGCGACACGCGCGTCAGGCCGCCCTCGTCGCGACGCAGTCCGCACCAACCCCATGCCACCTCGACCACCTGCCACCGGCCGTTCACGGATTTCCGCCCCTCTTTCAGGAGTCTTACCCGCCTCCCGCACGAATCCTCTCCCCCGCCATGTTAAGTCTTGGTGGCGCAGGCCGGACGCGAAGAGGGCCCCGGCGGCGCGCCCGCTTCGCCGCGCCGCCGGGGCCCTCCTGCATGTCATGTCCTCGCTGCCGGGCGCTACGGCTTCTCGATGTCCACCGCGCGCAGCAGCGCCTTGCCGTCAACCACGCGATACAGATGCAGCACCACGAAGTCCTCACCGTTCGCGAGGGCCTCGCGTACCTGTTCGCGGTACTGCTCGACCGTGGTGACGTCGTTCCCGTTGACCTTGACGATGAGGTCGCCGGGGGCGACCTTCTCGGACGCGGCCATCCCCCGTTCGACGCCCTTAACGACCACGCCCTCGGTGGTGTCCACCCCGACCACCCGGCCCTGCCCGGCCTCAATGCCGAGCTGCGCGCCAAGTTCCGGCGTCAGCTCGCTCATGGGCATGACGGCCACGCCCATCGGCCAGTCCTCCGCCGCCGGCGCCTTAGTGGGCGCCTCCTCCTCGGGCACCCCCGCGTACTTCGCCGGCATCTCCCCCAACGTCACCTCGACCGTGCGCTCGGTCTTGTTGCGCACCACCGTCAGCGTCACGGTCGCGCCGGGCTCCTGCTGCGCGATCGCCTGCTGCAGCTCCCAGGTGTCGGTGATCGGCGTGTCGCCGACCGCGATCACGATGTCGTCAACCTGAAGCTGGCCGTCCGCCGCGGGCCCTTCCTCGTCGATATTCGCGATACGCACGCCGTACTCCACGCCGAAGAACTTCTTCAGGTTCCCGGTCAGGTCCTCGATCCCGACCCCCAGCCAGCCGCGCGCGATCGGCCGGCCCTCGATGAGCTTGGGGATAATGCGCGCGGCCGTCTCGGCGGGTATCGCGAAGCCGATGCCGATGTTGCCCGTGCGCATCGGCGCCGCGTAGGCGTGGTTGATGCCGACGACCTCGCCACGCAGATTCACCAGCGGGCCCCCGCTGTTGCCCGGGTTGATGGAGGCGTCCGTCTGGATGATGTCGCCGAAACGCCACGGCTGATCCGGGCTCTGGATGAGTCGGCCAACGGCGCTCACCACCCCGACGGTCACGGTCTGCTCGAGCTCAAAGGGCGCGCCCACGGCCATCACCCAGGACGCGACCCTCAGGTTCTCGGAATCGCCCAGGGCCAGGAACGGCAGCGTGCGTCCCGCGTCCACCTTAAGCACCGCGAGGTCGGTACGCGGGTCGGTGCCGATCACCTCGGCGGGATACTCCCTGCCGTCGTCCGCGCGGTCGTGCAGCATCACCGTCACCTTGGTCGCGTCCTGCACGACGTGCGCGTTGGTGACGATGTAGCCGTCCTCGCTGTAGATCCACCCCGAGCCCATGCCCTCGCGGCGGAACTGCTGGGGTGTGCCGCCCTCTTCGTCCCCCTCGGGGAAATCGAACCACGGGAACTGGCGGAAGAACTCCTTGAAGCGCTCCGGCATCTCCCCTTGCGGGGGCGCCTCTTGCGTCGCCTCGACGTTGATGCGCACCACCGCCGGCAGCACCTGCTCGGCGACGCGCGTGAACTCGTTCTCCAGCTCGCCGGCGCTCTGCGCCATCGCCGGGGTCGCGGTCCGCGCGGGCAGCTTGCACGAAAGCGTGGCCGCCATCATCCCGACGAGGATGCTGAGCAGTATGATGACTATGTGCGAGTGCCTGTGTCCGGTGCTCTCGCGGTCCAACATGGTCACTCCACCTCCACGTGTCTGGATGCGCCTGTGCGTGCGCCGGCCAACCCTCCCCGGAATGCCGTCGCGTCTGATACTGGCCCCCAGGGCGCCGGTGTCAGACCGGCACGCCGCGGGTCCGGATATGCGTCGTCAGCGGGCGCTACACCAGCCCGTTCAGCTTCTCGACCAGCACGGCCTCCGGCTGCACGCCCACGAGGTGATCGACGACCTCGCCGCCGTTGAAGAACAGGAGCGCCGGGATGCTCCGAATCCCGTACCTGCCGGCCAGCTCTGGGGCGTCGTCCACGTTCAGCCTGGCCACCTTGGCCCTGCCGTCGTAGGCATCGGCCAGCTTCTCGATCGTCGGCGTGATCATGTGGCAGGGCCCGCACCACGGCGCCCAGAAGTCCACGAGCACCGGCAGGTCCGACTGGAGAATCTCGCTCTCGAAGCTATCCCGGTCCACGTGCAGCGTTCCCGCCATGTTGTCTCTCTCCCTCACTGTCTTTGGGTTTGCGTCGCCTCGTCACCCGCCGCGGGTCGCGGCCGCCTGTCCCCAACATCCACATCGCGGCCGCCGCAACGGCGAGCCCCGCCAAGTCGGCCGCCCAGTCGCCAACCGATGCCGTGCGCCCCGGCAGGGGGATCTGGTGCAGCTCGTCCAGCGCGGCGTACAGCCCGCCGGCCACTATCGTCACCAGCATCATCGTCGCCGGCGCTACCTTCGTGGTCTGCCGCAGCGCCCGCACCAGCAGCAGCCCGAGCAGCCCGTAGGCGAGGAAGTGGGCGAGCTTGTCGCCCCCGTCGATCGCCAGGCCCGGCGCCCGCGGCAGCGACGTGCCCACCGTGATC
>JALGUI010000801.1 GCA_029820915.1 Candidatus Zipacnadia bacterium
ACCGTCGGGGTCCACGTCACCGCGAGGCCGGTGATCTCCGTGTCCGGGTCGCCGTACAGCAGCCCGTTCGGGTCACCCTCCATGGCGTACTGCAGCGGTGCGATGTCCAGCACGACGGCCTCGACTTCCCGCGCGGTCATGGTACTGTCTCTCCTGCGTCCTTCAAGGCACCCAGCTTCTCTCCGGCGATTCCTCGGGCACGGCATCAGGGACGAGCGCCATCAGGGACGCGCCGGTGTCCACGATGCTCCACAGCGCATCCTCATCAACGTCGCCGTTGAGCGACTGTCCTACGTCGTTGCGCAGCTTGCGGAAGGCATCGAATGCGTCGGCGAACTGCACGGGCGCGCGGCCGCCCTCGACCAGCCTGCGGGCGGCCGAGACGCTGTCACGCGCGCCGGTCGCCGCCCGCAGCCGCTCCTCGAGCGCGCTCCACAGCCGGTCCAGCACCTCACGCGACAGCCCACCGTTGGGCAGGTCCTCGGTGGACGCGGCGACGCGCGCGTGCTCGACCTGATACGCGACCTGGCGCACCCGAGCGCACAAGTCCGATTGCGTCCGCGGCCGCTCCGCCTGCTCGGGCTCGGATGGTTCGGGCTCGGCCCGCTCGGGCTGGGATGGCTCGGGCTCGGCCGGCTCGGGCTCGGACGGCGTGGACCTCGCGCGCGTCGGCTCCGCCGCCAGCGTCTGGAACTCCGCCAGCCTGGCCGTGAGCTCGTTGCCGTAGAGCACGACGGCGAGGAACACGAGCAGGATGACCGAGGTGTCGTCAACGCCTGCCGATGGGAAGACCAGGTGCGCAAGTATCAGCAGCAGGGCGACGCCGGCAAGCAGCTTCTGGCGCGCGTCCAGCTCTCTGAGCGACATGATCGTGACTCCGTGGCGTGCGGCATGGCGACCATGCAAGGAGAGAATGCGACGCCGGCCCCCCGCTATCCTCCCGCCGCGGCACAGGGAATTTGGTCGAGCAGCTCCGGCGCCGCCAGTTCGCAGAAGGCCTGCAGCATCACGCGCTTGCGCTCGTCCGACACGCCGATGGCCGCGCCGTCGCCATAGTCGCCCAGGATGAAGCCACCATCGGGCGTGGACCACTGCTCAAGCAGCAGCGCGGCCTCGCGGCGGATGTCGTTGTCGGTGCCGAAGGGCAGCGTCATCTGGATATCGCACAGGCTGAGGAAGCAGATGCGAAGCAGATGCGCCCGCGGTAGCGCCGGCCGATCTCCTCGATGCCCAGAGCGCGTGGCTGCTGCAGGTTGACCACGTCGAGCCCGACGTCGATCCACTCCTCGATGACGTCGTTGACGTAGCCGCACGAGTGCATCCAGGCGTGCATGCCCGCGTCATGGATGGCATCGTACAGGCGGCGGTAACGCTCCCTGAAGAACTCGCGCCACATGGGGATCGAGATGATGCTCGCGTCCTGCGTTCCCCAGTCGTCGGTCATGCTGAAGCCATGCACCCGCCCGCGGTACTCCAGCACCCGCTCGGCCAGCTCGTGGACCATGCTCTGGTTGGCGTGCAGGTCCTCCAGGAGCTCGGTGAAGCCGCGCAGGTAGTGCATGCGCTCGAAGAGCGTGAAGCCGCAGCCGATGAGCACGTAGCGGTCGCCGGCCTGGGCCAGTGCCTCCTCGATCGCCCCGTAGCGCCAGTCGTCGTCGGGGTCGGGGAAGTTGATCTCGTCGAGCAGGTCCCAGGAGGTCAGCGGGTGGCCCTTGGGCTGGCCCATATTGCGCACTTCAACTTCGACGGCTGCCAGCCCTCGGCGGGCCGGCAGCCGACGCCGAACGTGTCGTTGATGCCGAGAGCGGGGCACTGGACGGCGAGCCGCTCGGGGCCCCCGAACTCAATGGCCCGGCGCACGAGCTCGTGCGAGGTCATGGTTCCTCCGTCTCGTTGTCCTCTTCGTGCTGCAGTTCCTCAGCCCAGGAGAGGACCCGGCGGGAGTCTGCAATGGCTCGCTTGCTTTCCGGTTTGCCGTAGCAGGCCCTACCGCCGCCGAACTCGGGCTGCCCATCAGGGTAACGGTCCTCGAACGCTTCCCCGGCGGCGGCCGTGGCGGACATTAGGGTCGGCACATCGACGCATTCCTCCAGTAGCTCGAACAGCTTGGGGAGCGAGTGCGTTCTCGGGATCTCCTGCCCTCTTGCCGCCAGCAAGGCCTTGGCCGCCTTTTCCGCGGCCTGCTGCGCCAGCATGGACGCATTTCGATGCCCGCCCGCTGCAGCGAGTCGTTCGGCGTCGCGTAGGTCCTCGCGTGCCCACTGCAACCAGACATCGGGCGGGGCTCGTCCGCTGCTGGGCATGGGGTGTCCGTCTCTCCTCAGCATACCGCTCTATCGCAGATGCCGGTTGATGAAATCGCGGACGCCACCAACCATCCGTTCAACTGCCCCCCTATCGATCTGGTTCGGGGTCTCAAAGTCGTGGTGGTCAACCTTGTTCCGCAAGTCAGTCCAGCTCTGAATCTCGTGCAGGCCCCTCACGTCTAGCACGCCCTCGCTTCGCAGCAGTTGGTTGAGGGCGGACAGACCTCTGGCGCTACTCCGGTCAACGCCGTGCGAGTCGCAGACGGCCCTCAGTGCATGTTCCAGCACCGCTCCTGCCAGGGTCGCCGCCGCGATATGGTAGTCGCTCTCGAGGAGGTGCTCGGACATCTGCATCAAGTCAAACGAAGCCTCGGCTGCAGCGAGGCGCTCGAGGTTGAGCATGTACCCGTCTGCGAACACTTCGCGAGCCGCCCTAACCACTCCGGCGGCTTCCTTTACACCCGGTGGCCACATGCCCGAACGCCCTCGAATCGCCACCAATTGCCGCACGAAGGGCGAACTCTCCCCAAACACGCGGACGAACACGTCCTCACAACTCACGAACCAGCCAGTCATTGGGCCTCGGTCGAAATACTCGCCCATGCTGGCAGTCTTCTGCCACTGGGCATGATCCTCGACCAAGAGGTCTACTCGGCTCAGCAGTTCGTCGAACCTTTCCAGAATCCGGTTCTCGAAGTCCATGCCTCTCTCCGCCCCTGTCTGGCGCGAGCCGTCAGAAGTCCTTCTTCGGCACCACGGGCCGGCCCTCGCGCGAGGACTCGATGGCCGCCCAGCCGATCGCCACGGTGCGCGCGCCCGAGACGCCGTCGCTGTCGGGCGTCTCATCGTTGCGGATGGCGTTGGCGAGCACCCCGAACTCCGCGGCCAGGCCCTTAGGCGCCGCGCCC
>JALGUI010000802.1:0-1641 GCA_029820915.1 Candidatus Zipacnadia bacterium
CCGTCGTGCCCGAGGTCTGCGCGCCGGCGGCCTTCGAGGCCTTCGTGCAGACCGACGAGGCCGAGCTGCGCCTGATCGGCTCGACCGGCGATGCGCCCGCGCTCTGGCGCATCCTGGCCGGCGTCCCCGACCGCCCCGGGGCGGCCACGATGGTGGTGGGGCCGGCGGGCGGTTTCAGCCTGCGGGAGATGGAGTGCGCCCGGCAGGCCGGATTCGCGCCCGTCTCGCTCGGCCCGCACGTGCTCCGGGTCGAGACGGCGGCCGTGGCGATGCTCGCCGTCGTCACGGCCTGGCTCGACGCCCCGACGCATTGAGGCCGATACTGATACGGACTGCGGCCCGTAGCGCCGGCGTCCCCGCCTCGCGCCCGCTGACCGGGCGCCGCCGCGCGTTTGTTTCGTCAGAATCCCTTTGCGGACAGGACATGAGGGACACGAGCGCCCTCTCGGGACACCCCCAGAGCCCGCGCAGCGGGCGGCAGTTGATAGCCACGGGCGTGAGCCCTTGTCATTACCCACATTTTCGAGGGGGGACTTTGATCTGGGCATGGGGATGGTGTGAGTCGCAAGCAGTGGCGGTAGATGTAGATACAATGTGCTGTGTCTGAGATCCCGAGAGCCGACGAGGCAGGAACTGGCCTCCGGAAGCCCCCGGAAGAGACATTGTGAGGCGGTCTCTTTTGGGGAGGTGCCGTCCATGAGCCACGCCGTCGTCGAGCCCGCCCAGTGGGCCCAGAGCCAGTTCGCCGGCGCCCGGTTGGGCGACGCACGCCGCAGCAGACGTCTGGTCCGGGTGGCGACCGCGCTGGCCCGTGCCAAGTCGGGGACCCTCGCGAAGGCGCTGAAATCCTGGGCTGATCTGAAGGCTGCCTACCGGCTGGTGGGCTCGCCTGAGGCCACCCGCGAGGCTGTGCAGGAGCCGCATCTTGCCGGCGTGCGCGCCGCGCTGCAGGGGGCGGGCGTCTATCTGATCATCGAGGACACGACCGACATTGACTTGACCCATCGGCGCGACCTCGAAGGGGTGATGGGCTGGATCGGCGACGGGCGCGGCATTGGCTTCTGGCTCCACACGAGCCTGGCCGCGCGCATCGAGGGTTATGACCGGCAGGGCCGGCCGCGCGTCGGGATTGTTGGGCTTCTGGCTCAGCAGGCCTGGCAGCGAACGCACCCGCCGCGGCGCAAGACGGAGACCCGGGCCCAGCGAGCCCACCGGCCCGGGCGGGAAAGCGACCGATGGGCGAAGGTATTCGAAGGCCAGCGGGCGCCGGCCGAGGCGACCTGGATCTACGTGGCTGATCGCGATGGAGACATCTACGAGACCTTCGAGCGCTGCATGCAAGCCGGCGTGCGGTTTGTGATCCGCGCAAAGCATCCACGAGCGCTCCATGAGGCGAGAGGGAACATCTTTGACGCGGTAGCCGCAGCGGCCCCGATGGGCAGTTACGAGGTCTCGCTTCGCGCCCGGCCGGGCGTGGCGGCGCGCCAGGCCGCCCTGGAGGTGCGCCGGGCGCCGGTGACGCTGCGCGCCCCGTGGCGCCCCGGCGGAGCCCATGCGCCGCTCGAACTAACGGTGCTCGATGTGTGCGAGACAGCCCCTGCGCCGGGGCTGAAAGCGCCGATCCACTGGCGGCTTCTGACC
>JALGUI010000802.1:1664-2101 GCA_029820915.1 Candidatus Zipacnadia bacterium
GTCGGCTGCTATGAGCGCAGGTGGTTAATCGAGGAGTACCACAAGGCGCTCAAGAGCGGCTTGGGCATGGAACAGACGCAGCTGGGGACGCCTGAGCGCATCTTGACGCTCTGCGGGGTGCTGTCGATAGTGGCCTGCCGGCTGCTGGAGTTGAAGTGCCGTGGACAAATGGAGCCGGACGAGCCGATCGATCCGGGCGGCATCTCGCCGACGGCACTGGCAGTGCTCACAGCACAGTATGGCGAGCCGCCCTCGGGCTGGACGTGGCGAGTGCTGATGGTCTCGATCGCGCGCTTGGGCGGGTTCCTGGCGCGCAAGAGCGACGGGCTACCCGGCTGGCAGACGCTCTGGCGCGGGATGCAGACGCTGCTCATCCTGGAGCAAGGCTTCCTCCTCGCCAAGCTGGAGAAGCCGAGATGTGGGTAATGACAAGGGCT
>JALGUI010000082.1 GCA_029820915.1 Candidatus Zipacnadia bacterium
GAGGGCGCCTGTCGTCCCAGGCGGTCTATGCGGTTGGGCAGGACGGAGACTGCTGCGCAGTCTCACGGCGACGGCGGTAAGCCGTTGTCGTCAGGAGGGGCGGGCTTCCTAGCCCGCCCGGCCGTTCACGTTCGGCGCCCCGACAGGCGAGGGCGCCTGTCGTCCCAGGCGGTCTATGCGGTTGGGCAGGACGGAGACTGCTGCGCAGTCTCACGGCCACGGCGGCAGGCCGTTGTGCGTGCTCCGACGCCATCCCCCTCCGAAACGGAGGGGGACAGAGGCGGTCGAGGCGCAGCGCCGAGACCGCCTCTGGGGGAGGCCCGCACCACGGCCAGCGTGCCTCTCCCCCCCGAGATCACTGCGCGCTCTCTCGCCCCTCTCCGTCCCGGAGAGGGGCAGACGGCGCCCGGCCTCTCCAACAGCTGAGGTCACCTACCCCGGCCCGAGCGGCCGGCGGGACTCGATCTGCTCCGCGGCCGGCGGGACTCGATCTGCTCCTCCGTGCAGCCGAGCTGCCCCAGGTAGTCGAGGTAGCGCGCGTGCAGGCGCTCGGCCTCCTCGACGTGCCCGGCGATGACGTTGCTGTGCTGCGCGGGGTCCGCGGCGGTGTGGTACAGCTCCGGCTCGGCGGCCGTGCCCGCGTGCTGGAGCGTCCACTCGCCGTCGTTGATGGCGTTGTAGGTCCGCCAGCCCGGCTCGGCATCGATCTTCCGCGCGGTCACCGCGATCTCGCGGGCCGCCGGGCCCGAGCCGGTCAGCGCCCGCAGCACCGAGCGCCCGTGGGTGCTCGGCTGGTCACGCCCTCGGGCAGGTTGGGCGCGCGCATCAGTAGCGGGATGCGCGCAACCTCATCGTAGAACTGCCAGCCCTTCTCGCGCTCGATTACCGTGTGCTTGCCGATGTAGTCGTGCTCGCCGTGGTACCAGCCGTGGTCGGAGATGAAGGCGATGGCGGTGTCGTCCCACAGCCCGAGGTCCTGGACCTTCTCGATCAAGCGGCCGATCCAGCGGTCCATCATGGTGATCGAGCCCGCGTACAGCGCGCGCACGTGCTGCAGCTCGTCCTCGGTCAGATACCCCGCGTGATCGTAGCGCGGGTAGATGACCTCATCGCCCTGGTAGCCCGGATCGTACATGTCCACGTAGTGGCGCGGCGGCAGCCAGGGCTCGTGCACGTCGAAGGTGTCGATGAACAGATAGAAGGGGTCATGCGTCCGGTTGCGCTCCAGCCACTCGATGGCCGTCGCGAAGGTCTGCGGGGAGGGCCAGTCGCGCTCGGTCTCGCGCGCCAGGAAGTTGCGCGACCACGGCCAGACCCAGTTCTCGGGCTGGCGGAGCTTGTCCGGCGCGCAGGGAGGCTTCCACTCCCCCGGCTCGGTGCGCCAGCGGTCGGCGATGTGCCCACGGATCCACTCGATGCCGTGGAAGGCCACGTGATAGTTCATCCCCGGCGCGAGTAGCTGCGCGTGGTCGGAGATGAAGGCCGTCGTGTAGCCCTCCGAGCGCAGGCGCTGCTGCAGCGCGGTGTTGCCCGCCGCGATCGGCGCCCACCCGGTGGTGTGGAAGACGTGGTTGCTGCACATCAGGTCATGGCGCATGGGGACGGTGGGGAACGAGCCCACGAAGCAGCGGTCGAAGGTCACGCCGGCCGCGCTGAGGGCATCGAGCGAGGGTGACTGCACCCAGTCGTTCCCGTAGCAGCCGAGGTAGTCGCGCCGGAGGGTATCGCACACGATCAGGATCAGGTTCACGCCGGTTTGCCTCCCGAGTCACGGCAGTTTCGAAGGCGACGACAGGTACGACAGCAGTGACAAGCGGCAACGACAGCAACGCACTCCGCGGCTACGACCGCCCCTGGCCGCGCACGCACGCGCAGGGCGTCGCGCCGCACTTCGGGCAGCCGCGCTCGAAGCGCCGGGCGGCGTCCTCCAGGTCCACGCCGGCAAGGCTCGCGGTGGTGGTCAGCCAGGCGAGTACGTCGGAGAACTCCTCGCGCAGGCGCTCGGGGTCTTCAGCGCGCAACGCGCGGGCCAGCTCCCCGACCTCCTCCACCAGCCACATGAAGGTGCGCTCCACGCCGCGCGCGGCGTCGCGCTCGCCGTAGGTCTCGTCGATGATGCGCTGGAACTGCCCGATCGTCATGGGCCACCCACCTCGCCGGCGTGGTCTTCAGCGCTGATTTCGCGGGCGGCAGGCCCTCGGCCTCCCGGTTCTCGCGGTCGGCGACGCAGGGGGTGGGCAGTCGCGGCCCGCGCCAGGCCGTCCGAACGGAGGATTCGCGCGCACGGGGGCGAAGAAGGGAGTGTGGGAGGCATGGCGCCGATGCAGGTCCGGCCGGGTGCGGGCCCCCGGGTTCGCCGGGCGGCCTTCACGCTCGTCGAGCTGCTCATCGTCATCGCCATCATCGCGGTGCTCGCGGCAATCATCCTGGCGGTGCTGCCGCAGGCGAGGGAGATGGCGCGGCGGGCGGCGTGCGTCTCGAACAGCAGGCAGCTCGTGGCCGCCGCGCGCATGTACGCCGACGACCACGACCGGCGCTTCGTGCCGGCTCTCACGCGCGGCGCGCCGCCGCCCAGCCGGGGCTACACCTGGTGCGTGCTGCTGCAGCCCTACATCGAGAACGAGGACATCCTGGTCTGCCCGAACGACCCGGAGCCGACGGCGACGGCCCAGAGCACCTGCCTGCCGCACAGCTACGGGGTCAACTACCGGCTGACCTATAACACGGCCTTCGGCTGGAGCCCGGGGGCGCTCACCAGCAAGCTCACGAACATCTCGAACCACAGCCAGACGATCCTGCTGTTCGAGATCGACGGCGAGCTTGAGCAGATGGGTGCGTCGTGGCTCCAGCACGGGCTGTCGCGCGTCAAGGCGCGGCACACCGGACGCGCGGTCTTCGGCTTCGTGGACGGCCACGCCAAGGCCTACGAGCCCGAGCAGACCGTCCAACCGGTGAACATGTGGGAGCCGGGTTAACGACAGGTACGACAGCGACGACGGCGACGACAGGTACGACAGGAACGGCAGACGGCTGGAGACGTCGAGCAGTGACTGAGGATCGGGCGCGCATGAAGGACCGGACGAGGGCCTGGCTGGAGTACGCCGAGCGGGACTTGGCGGCCGCGCGGACGCTCGTGGCTGGCGGCGACTACGCGGTCGCCCTCTTCCACTGCCAGCAGGCGATCGAGAAGACGCTCAAGGCGCTGATCACGGAGACCAGCGATGAGGAACCGCCCAAGATACATGGCCTCCTACGCCTTGCCGAGATCGCGGGCGTGGAGCTGCCGGATGCGACCATGGAGCTCGCCAGCGACCTCGAGCTCTCCTACGTCGAAAGCCGCTATCCGGACGTCGGGCTTGAGCCAGAGGTGGGCCTTGACGCGCAAATCATCGAGCACTATGTGTCCGCCACCGAGGAGACGTGCCAATGGCTGTTGAGCAAGATCAGTTGAGCGACCTGATCAGACGAGCGACTGACGTCCTGCGCGAGCGGATCAGGGTTTCAGCCGTGTACCTCTTCGGTTCGCACCTGAGCGGACAGACGCACGAGTACTCCGACATTGACGTGGCTGTCTTCTCACCGGATGTCGCTAAGTTGGGAATGCTGGGACGGGCCAGGCTGGGTACGCGCGTGCGTCTGACATGCCACAGGGACCTTGAGCCCCACTTCTTCCCTGAGTTGGCGCTGCACGCCCCGCCGAAGGGGAGCTTCGCCGAGCACGTCATCAAGACCGGGAAGCGGATCGTGTGATTTCGGCTCCGGCCAGATGGGAGCACATCCGTGAACGACGAGACACGTAGGTGGCTTGAGATCGCCGACGAGGACTTCGCGGCAGCCGAGGACATGCTGGCGACGGGTCACCTGGGCCACTTGGCGGTCGCCTGCCAGCAGTCACTGGAGAAGACCCTCAAGGCCATCCTCGTTGAGGAGAGCAGCGAGCTGCCACTGCGCACCCATGACCTGCCCCGTCTCGCCGATGAAGGCGATGTAGAAGTCGATGAGGAGACGGAGCGACTGCTCAGACAGTTGACGAACCTGTACTTCGCAGTCAGGTATCCAGACATGGACCGACCGGCCGATCTGACCGAAGAGGCCGCTCGCGAGCTACTCGACCGAACGCGGGAGGTGCGGGAGTGGCTGTTGACCAGGCTCGACTGACACAGGTCATCGAGGATGCGACCGCCTTCCTCCGCGGACGTATCCGCGTCGCGGCCGTCTACCTCTTCGGCTCCCAACTGACCGGCAACACGCACGAGTTCAGCGACATCGATCTCGGCGTCTTCTCGCCGGACGTGCAGGGGATGGATCTGATGAGCCGCGTGCGGCTGTCCACGGACCTGCAGATGGCCTGCTCGGGCGACCTGCAGCCGCATCTCTTCCCCGAGTCGGCGCTGCATGACCCGCCGGCGGGGAGCTTCGCCGAGCACGTGATCAAGACCGGGAAGCGGATCGTGTGACGCGCCCGGCAGCCGCGCCAAGAGGAGAGCCTTGATGGAGCTTGACGAGGAGCTGCAGGCCGTGCTCGACGAGCAGGGCGTGGTGCTGACCGTGGGCGAGGTGCGGCGCGTCGCCGAGCTGATCGGCCGCGACCCCACCCTCGTCGAGCTGCACGTCTTCAACGTCGAGTGGAGCGAGCACTGCTCGTACAAGAGCTCGAAGGCCAGCCTCAAGCTCCTGCCCACCGATGGCCCCAACGTCATGCTCGGCCCGCAGGAGGACGCCGGCATCGTGTTCTTCACCGAGCACGAGGGCCGGCGCTGGGGCATCGTCATCGCCCACGAGAGCCACAACCACCCGTCGCAGGTGCTGCCCAACGAGGGCGCGGCGACCGGCATCGGCGGCATTGTGCGCGACGTGGACTGCATGGGCGCGCGCGTCTTCGGCACCGCCGACCCCCTGCGCTTCGGCGACCCAACCGGCGAGAACGCCGACCGCACCCGCTGGATCGTCTCCGGCGTGGTGGACGGCATCTGGCAGTACGGCAACGCCCTCGGCGTGCCCAACCTCGGCGGCGACATCTACTTCGACGAGACCTTCGATGACAACTGCGTGATCAACGTGGTCGCTATCGGGCTCGTGGCCGAGGACGAGATCATCCACTCGTCGGTGCCGCCCAACGCGCACGATGAGCCCTACGTGCTGATCCTGGTGGGCAAGCCCACCGACGATTCTGGCTTCGGCGGTTCGGCCTTCGCGTCCAAGATCCTGGACGAGGAGGAGCAGGCGGAGGACCGCGGCGCCGTCCAGGTGCCGGACCCGTTCCTCAAGAACGTGCTGGCGATGCGCAAGGCCAACGAGGCGGTGCGCGAGCGCGCCCGCGAGCTGGGCGTCACCATCGGCGTGAAGGACATCGGCGGCGGCGGATTCGCCTGCGGCAGCTCGGAGATCACCGCCGCGGGCGACGGCTTCGGCATCGACATCGATCTCCGGGCGGTCCACGTGGGGCTCGACGGCCTGCTGCCCGAGACCATCATGTGCGCCGAGACGCAGGAGCGCTACGTGGTGGCGGTGCCCGAGCGCTTCGCCGATGAGGTGCTGCGCATCTACAACGAGGACTGGGACCTGCCCAACGTCTACGAGGGCGCCTGCGCGAGGGTCATCGGGCGTATCACCGAGGACGAGATGTACACCGTGCGCTTCGACGGCAGGATCGTCATCCAGGCGCCGGTGCAGGTGGTCACCAGCGGCATCGAGTACGATCGCGAGGAGCGCGCGCGCAACTACGCCGGCGTCGAGCCGGACTTCGAGCGGCCCGCGGACCTGGGCGAGACGCTGCTGGCGGTGCTGGGCAGCAGGAACGTGTGCTCGCGCGAGTACGTCTACCGCGCCTACGACAGCGAGGTGCAGGGCAACGCGGTGCTGCGGCCCGGCGAGGCCGGGGCGGGGGTGGCGCGCCCGCTGCCTGGCTGCGACGCCGCGGTGGCGCTGGCCGTGGACGGCAACCCGAAGTACGGGCGCATCGACCCGTACTGGGGCGGCGCCAACGCCGTTGCCGAGGCGATGCGCAACTGCGCGGCCGTGGGCGCGGCGCCACAGGCGCTGACCGACTGCCTGAACTTCGGCAACCCCGAGAAGCCCGAGCAGTTCTGGGAGTTTCGCCGGGGCGTGAAGGGCGTGGCCGACGCGGCGAGCAACCTGTGGCTGAAAGGCTACCCGGACGGCACGCCGACGCCCGTCATCTCCGGCAATGTCAGCCTCTACAACGAGTCCGCGACCGGCAGCTCGGTGGCGCCCTCGCCGATCGTGGCCTGCATCGGGGTCATGGCCGACTTCGCGAAGGCCGTCACCGTGCAGCTCAAGCGGCCCGGCGATGCCATCTACCTGCTGGGCGAGCGCAAGGACGAGCTGGGCGGCTCGGCCTACTACGAGGTGCTGGGCCTGGGGCTCGGGCGCAACGTGCCGCAGGTGGACTGGGCGGCGGAGCGCGCCCGCATCTACGCCATCACCGATGCCATCGACGCCGGGCTCGTCGCCGCCTGCCAGGACATCTCCGACGGCGGGCTGGCGGTCGCGCTGGCCGAGATGGCCTTGGGGCCGTTCGGCCGCGGGGACGTGGGGGCGGACGTAGCAGTCGGCTCGATCCTGAACGGCCTGCGCCCCGACAGGGCGCTGTTCAGCGAATCCGGTGGGTTCGTGGTCGAGGTGCGAGAAGGCTGCGAGGAGCGGTTCGAGGCGCTGTGCGCCGAGTACGGCGTCGAGCCGATGCGCCTCGGCGAGACTTCGGAGACCGCCGCGCTCGAGATCGAGCTGGACGGCGAGGACATCATCGAGGTTCCGACGGCCGCTCTGGCCGACGCGTGGCTCGGCGGCCTGGCGCGAATTCTGCACAGCTGAGGGAGGGGTCTGCCGATGGCCGACCTCAGGATACCGGACACGATGATGGCGCTGCGACTGACCGGCACCGGCATGGACAGCGTCGGGCTGCAGGAGGTGGAGGTGCCGCACCCAGAGCCTGACCAGGTGCTGTGCCGCGTGGAGTGCGCGGCCGCCTGCGCCTCCGACAACAAGATCATCGACCAGGGCGCGGCGCACTCGCTGATGCACGGCTGGAACCCCGCGCGCTGGCCGGTGACGCTCGGCCACGAGGGCTGCGTGACCGCGGTCGAGGTCGGGCGCAACTGGGAGGACAAGATCCAGGTCGGCCGGCGCTACGCCGTGCAGCCCGCGATCCCGTCGGCCCCGTCGCGCCACCGCGAGCGCTACGCGGGCGAGGGGCGCGGCATCCGCAAGATCGCCATCGGCTACACGCTGCCCGGCCTCTTCGCCGAGTACGTGGTCATCGACCCGGAGGTGATCGGCTGCTCGTGCCTGGTGCCGGTCCCGGACGAGGCGCTGCCGCACTACGCCTGCGCGCTGTCCGAGCCGATCTCGTGCGTCGTCGCCGCGCAGCAGCACACGACGCACGTCACCAAGGAATCGCCGGACACTCCGCGCCGCGCGCACCTGGGGCTGCTGCCGGGCGGCACCACCCTGGTGCTCGGCGCCGGGCCCATGGGCCTGTGGCACGTCGAGATCGCCATGAGCTACCTGCCGGCGACCATCATCGTCTCCGAGCCCAATGACGCCCGGCGCGAGACCGCGCGACGGTTCTTTGCCCAACGCGCCCGCGACGCGGCCATCGACCTGGTGCTGACCACGCCCGACATGCTCGACGCGGCCATCGCGGATGCCACCGGCGGCCGGGGGGTGGACGACTGCATCGTCGCGCTGGGCATCAAGGCGATCCAGGAGAAGTCGTTCGACTACCTGGGCATGGGCGGCGTGACCAACCTGTTCGGCGGGCTGAAGGCCGACGACCGCATGATCCAGGTGGACGCGCGCCGCGTCCACTACGACTCAATCTCCGCGGTGGGCTCGAGCGGGAGCGACCCGTCCGACATCGACGAGACGCTGGAGCTGATCGCCGAGGGCAAGATCCGGCCGGGCAACTACGTGGCGGCGGTGGGCGGGCTGGACGCGGCGCGCGACCTCATCGACGCGGTGCGCGCCCAGCGCATGGAGGGTAAGGGCGTGATCTACCCGAACCTGCGGCGGCCCCTGGCCGAGGTGGAGGGCTGGTCGGGCGAGCAGGAGGAGGAGCTGCTGGCGGAGGGGTAGGGCGCCCGCCAACGCCGGACTGGGCGTTGCCGTGCCGTTCGGAGGGGCCGCACGAGGGGCGACTGCGAAGCAGTCGCGACGAGGTCGGCCCAATACGGTCGTTCTCTCGGGGGAGGGCGCGGAAGTGGCCGAACGTGGCCCAATCGGACGCCGGTCGATCCCTAACGAACTCAGGCCCGGCCGGCGGCATCCCTTCCGGTACAGCGGAGAGGCCTACCAGGCGATCGGCCTGCCCATCACGGTCACCTGCCAGACGAAGGTTCGAAAGCGGGTGCTGGTCGAGGCGACCGCGGAGATCGTGATCGGGACGCTGGAGGACGCAGCCCGTCGTCGCGACGCCCGGCTTCTGGCTTACTGCGCGATGCCCGACCATCTGCACTTCGCGATCGATCTCGCTGCGCACGACGATCCACCGCGCTTGCTGCGGTACTTCAAGGGAGAGGCGTCAAGACGCGTGAACGTCGCATGGGGTAGCCCCGGCAGGTTCCGCCGGCAGCGGAGCTACTGGGACACCTTCGCCGATGACCTTCCGGGGTTGCTGGAGGCGATTGAGTACATCATGGAGAACCCGGTGCGCTGGGGCCTGTGCGAAGCGCCCGAGGATTGGCCATACAGCGCCGACCTGACGAACGACTGACGACCGTGTTGGGCCGACCTCGTCGCGATCCCTGCGGGATCGCCCCTCGTGCGGCCCCTCCAACGACGACGGCGGCCTCCCCAATGGCGTGGCGGCCGCCGCGCTGGCTGCAAGGGATGACACAGACAGGGATGAACCGCATGGACAAGCTGGTGCAGATCGGCGCGGGGAACATCGGTCGGAGCTTCGTCGGCCAGATCTTCTCGCGCGCCGGCTACGAGGTAGTGTTCGTGGACATCGACCAGACCCTGATCGACGCCCTCAACGAGCGCCGGCAGTACACGGTCGAGATCAAGGACCGCGAGCCCAGCACCATCGTGGTCGAGCACGTGCGGGGCGTGGATGGCCGCGACACCGACGCGGTGGCGGAGGAGCTGGCCACCTGCCGGGTGGCGGCCACGGCCGTCGGGCCCGCCGCGCTGCCCTATATCTACCCGAACCTCGCCGCCGGGCTGGTGCGCCGGCGGGAGCTGGGCGGCGGGCCGCTGGACGTGATCATCTGCGAGAACATGCGCAACGCCGCCGAGGCCATGGACGAGGGCGTCGCCGAGCACCTGCCCGCGGATTTCCCACTCCGCGAGATGCTGGGCGCGGTCGAGACCAGCATCGGCAAGATGGTGCCGATCATGAGCGAGGAGGTGCGCGAGCAGGATTCGCTGCTCGTCTACGCCGAGGCCTACAACACCCTCATCTGCGACGCGAAGGGGTTCCTGGGGCCCGTCCCGGACATGCCGCAGCTCGACCCCAAGGCGAATATGAAGGCCTACGTGGACCGCAAGCTCTTCGTCCACAACCTCGGCCATGCGCTGTGCGCGTACTTCGCGCACCTGGAGGCCCCCGAACTCGTCTACACCTGGGAGGCGGTCGAGCACCCGGCCATCGGGCCCGCCGTGCGCGAGGGGATGATGGAGTCCGCGCGCGCGCTGATCGCCGCCTACCCCGACGAGTTCGACGAGGACAACCAGCGCGAGCACGTCGATGACCTGCTGCAGCGCTTCGCCAACAAGGCGCTCGGCGACAGCATCTACCGCGTCGGGCGCGACGTGCGCCGCAAGCTCGGGCGCGATGACCGCGTGATCGGCGCGCTGCGCTTCGACGCGCGCCAAGGCACCGACGCGCCCTGCACGGTCCTGTGCGCGGCGGCCGGGATGCGCTTCCGGGCCACCGACGAGAACGGGGAGATGTACGAGAACGATCGCGACTTTGCGAGGCACGTCTACCCCGAGGGCGCCGAGCACGTGCTGCGCGAGGTCGCCGGCCTGCGCGAGGACGACCCGGTGGACCAGGCGGTCTTCGAGGCGGTCATGGCCGCCGACGAGTTCGTCGGCGAGCGGCTGCAGGCGGGGGAGAGCATCCTTGACCTGGCGGCGGCACACTTCAGAGGCTTCGGAGGGGAGTAGCCGACGCCCGTCTGAAGCTCCGGAGACCGGGCGCAGGCGAGGGCGTCCGGACTAGGGATCGGGGGGTCGCTCACTTCCAGAAGATCACTCCGTAGGACGGGCGCCCCCGCCTGTCCCGGCCCGCAGGGCCGCTGCCGTGCAGTCGTGGCGCTCAGGGCCTGAGCAGCACTTCGGTTCGGACGCAGGCGCGGAGGGAGACAATGCGCGGGATCACGGCCGCCGTGCTGGCGGCCCTCACTCTTGGGCTGATGGGAGAGTTCACGATGGCAGATGAGAACCTGCCGCCGCCGGAGACGCGCGGCGTGTGGTACTGGTGCGGGAGCGCGAACCTGCTGCCCGACCAGGGAGCGGTCTACTCGGGCGCGATGGCGACCTACTGCGTGTGGCACCGACCGCTGGCGGTCTACGCGCCCGAGGTGAACCGCAGCTTCTTCGTCTACGGGAACGCGAACAACGCGCCCACCATCAGCTTCTACGACCACAATACCCGCGAGTTCGCGTACCCGGTGGTCATCGGCGAGAACCCCGATGGCGACGCGCACCGCAACCCGACGCTGTTGATCGACGATGAGGGCTATCTCTACATGTTCTGGGGCGCCCACGGGCATCCGACCCAGGTCCATCGCTCGGCGCGGCCCTACGACATCAGCGCATGGGAGCAGCGAGCGACCATCGAGCCCGAGGGCGGCCGCACCTCATATCCGCAACCGTGGATGCTGCGCGATGGTGAGATCTTCGTGTCCTACCGCATGGCCCCCGGCTGGCGCTACCGCGTCTCCACCGACGGCGCGCAGACCTGGTCGGAGCCGGTAGACATCGCGGCCTTCGGCGTAAGCGACAGCGCCCGCGGCGCGGCCGAGTTCTCGATCTATGGCATCACCGTCGCCGACGAGGGCGAGTACCCGCGCAGGATCCACTTCGCCTGGTCGCGGCTGGGCGGCGGCACGCCGGAGGAGATCGAGAGCAAGCACCTGTGGGCGCGGCGCTACAACGTCTACTACGCGTACTCCGACGACGGTGGGCGCACCTGGCGGCGCAGCGACGGCACGCCGTACGAGCTGCCCATCGACGAGGACCAGGCCGAGAAGATCTGGGACTGCGGCGAGCACGGCGTGTGGCTGAAGGACATTCAGCTCGACTCGCGGGGCGATCCCTACATCCTGTTCCTCGACTCCGAGATCGAGACGTTCCGCTCGGCGTGGAAGGTGGCGCGGCGCGTCGGCGACGGTTGGGACGTCGTGCACCTGACCGAGAGCGACCACATGTACGATGCGGGCTGCCTGATGATGCTGGCTGACGATGACATCCGCATCTGGGCGCCGACCACCGACCTGCAGCCGCACGAGGACGGCGGCGAGATCGAGGAGTGGCGGTCCACGGACGGCGGCGCGACCTGGACCAACACCCGGCACCTGACCGAGGGCTCGCGGTGGTCGCACAACCAGGTCAAGCCGGTCATGGGCCACCGGCGGGGGCCGGGCGACTTCCGCGCCATCTGGAGCTACGGCGACTCGCGCAAGCCGCCGGAGACCACGGACGTGCGGCTGTACTACCTCGGGGACGGCATGGACGCGGGCCGGGAGATCCCCTTCCCACCGGCGCCGTAGGAGGGCGGACGATGGAGGAGCGCTACCCGCTCAGACGCTGCGAGACCTGCGACGCGCGCGACGTGTGCGCCTGCCGCGGCCCCGCCCAGCTTTCGTGCTACGTGGTAGAGAGGCTCAAGGAGAGCTTCGGCGCCGACGGCATCGACACGCCTGAAGAGGTGGGCACGCCGGTCCCCTCGCGCGGGCGCGTGATCGAGGCGCTGCACTGCTTCATGGACGTGCTGTTCCCGGGGCGCATGGCGACCGAGCTCGATCCGGACGCCTCGACCGAGGGCTTCGTGCAGGAGCGGCTGGCGCGCGGCTACCGGCTGCTGCGACGCGAGATCGCGCGCGCGCTGCCCTTCCGCTGGACGGGGGCCTACGCGCTCAGCAAGGCTGATGCGGGGGCGGACGCGCAGGTCGAGGAGACGGCGGCGCTGGCGGCCAACCGCTTCATGGTCGAGGTCCCGGACATCCGCGCGCTGCTGGTCAAGGACGTGCAGGCCGCCTACTACGGCGACCCCGCGGCGCACACCTACGCCGAGATCATGCTCAGCTACCCGGGTCTGCAGGCGATCACCGTGCATCGCATCGCGCACGTGCTCTACGGGCTGGACGTGCCGGTGATCTCGCGCATGATGAGCGAGTGGGCGCATTCGGAGACGGGCATCGACATCCATCCCGGCGGGCGGATCGGCGAGAGCTTCTTCATCGACCACGGCACCGGCGTGGTGATCGGCGAGACCTGCGAGATCGGCGACCGCGTCAAGCTCTACCAGGGCGTGACGCTGGGCGCCAAGAGCTTCCCGCTCGACGAGGACGGGAACCCGATCAAGGACATCAAGCGCCACCCGACCCTCGAGGACGACGTGATCGTCTACGCCGGGGCCACGATCCTGGGCGGCGACGTGGTCATCGGCAAGGGTGCGGTGATCGGCAGCAACGTGTGGCTGATCGAGTCCGTGCCGGCCGGGAGCACCGTGGTGCAGGGCGACGTGAAGGTCAGAGTCAGGCGCAACGACGACACCGAATAGCCGTTCGCGCAACGTGCTCGGGAGGATGAGGAAGATGGCACAGACCGTTGAGGAGCACTTCCAGGAGGGGCAGATGATACTGGAGGACATGCAGCGGCCGATCGAGACGCGCTATGCGGGGGCGCAGGCGCACGCGCTCATGGCCATCGCCAAGCTGCTGCGGCAGATGGTCGAGGAGCAGAGCGACTAGCCTCCACCGTTCTCGCGCGAACGCAAGTGAGGGGACTGCGATCATGCATCGCTGCTGTCCGGCACTCGTGCTGATTGCCCTGCTGGCGGGCTGCTCGCACACCGCGGCCCAGCAGCCGACGGGCGTGGACGCCGAGGAGGCACTGCGCCAGGCGGTGCAGTTCCTCCATGACGAGGTCTCCGACCACGGCGGCTACGTCTGGCGCTACTCAGGCGACCTGACGCTGCGCGAGGGCGAGGCGCGCACCGACGACCGGCAGGCGATCTGGGTGCAGCCGCCCGGCACGCCGGCGATCGGCATGGCCTTCCTCGACGCGTACGACGCCACCGGCGAGCAGATGTACCTCGACGCCGCCCTCGACGCGGGGCGGGCGCTGGTGCAGGGCCAACTGCTCTCGGGCGGCTGGTACTACTCGATCAGCTTCGATCCGCGGCAGCGCGCGGAGAAGATGTACCGCATCGATCACCCGAACGCCGGCATCGGCCCGAGGACGACGGTGAGGGCTGGCACGCGTGGCGCAAGCGCCGCAACCCGGGCAACATGACGATCGTGGACGACAACACCACCGCGGCCGCCATCGGCTTCCTCGCGCGCCTCGACATCGCCATCGACCCGCCCGACGAGCAGATCGAGGAGGCCGCGTTCTACGCGCTCGAATCGGCCATGATGGCGCAGTACCCCAACGGCGCATGGTCGCACAACTACGACCGCTTCCCCGCGTACCGGCCGGACCCGAGCGTCTACCCGCCCATCCCGGCCTCCTACCCGGTTGACTGGTCGCGGACGTGGACGAAGGACTGGCGCGGCTGCTACTACCTCAACGACAACGTCACGCCGGACATGATCGCGGCGATGCTGACCGCGTACGAGGTCTACGCCGACGAGAGCTACCTGCTGGCGGCGGAGAACGGCGGGGCGTTCCTGCTGCTCGCGCAGATGCCCGAGCCGCAGCCGGCGTGGTGCCAGCAGTACGACCCGTACATGCACCCGGTCTGGGACCGGAAGTTCGAGCCGCCCGCAATCACCGGCGAGGAGTCGCAGGGCGTGCTCGAGTGCCTGCTGCTGCTCTATCGGTGGACCGGCAACCGGAAGTACCTCGAGCCGGTCCCGCGCGCCATCGAGTACCTGCAGGCGTCGGCGCTGCCGGACGGGAGCCTGGCGCGCTTCTATGAGCTGCACAGCAACCGGCCCATCTACTTTGACCGCGAGTACCAGATCACGTACGCCGCCGAGGACATGCCCAGCCACTACAGCTTCATCCGCGAGAACCGGCTGGGCGAGATCGAGGCGGAGTACGAGCGGCTGCTGGCGACCG
>JALGUI010000803.1 GCA_029820915.1 Candidatus Zipacnadia bacterium
CGCATGTGTTCTCCCTCCACTGCTCGGGCTGTGCCGGAACGCTCAGAGATCGTCATCGGGCAGCAGGCCCTCTTCCTGGAGGGCGCGGACGGCGTCCGGGAAGCTCAGGCCGGATTCCTCAGCCATGTCCAGCACCAGACGTACCAGCCCCTCCTCAGTGCGGCGCACGAAGTCCGGCTGCTCGTCCATCTCGAGGTACCACTCGAGTGCTCTCGGGAACGCGTCCCAGGCGGGTCGGACGACCGGATGCCACTGAAGCGCCTCCTGCCAGCTCCCCGACATGTAGTAGTCCCAGGTCACCGGAACGTCGATTGACTCCACCGGGGAGCGCAGGATCCGGAACATGAAAGGGCTGATCTCCTGCGCCCGGGCGAGGCACTTGCGCGCCTTCTTCGACGGGCCGGAGTGTGCGAACTCCGCCAGCGCATCGGCGAACGCGGCCGCCGCCCAGGGCTCATCAGTGTAGTCGCGCAGCAACTGGCGCGCGGGGCGTACGCGTCCGAGGGTGAGGTACCAGTTCTGCAGGTGCCAGCGGATGCCCAGGTTGTCGCCGGGGTTCATTGCCAGCACCTCGCGCGCCATCGCGACGGCTTCCTCGAAGCGCTCGTGCGCCCACAGCGTCAGTGCCAGCGCGGTGTACGCCCGGACGATGGGGCGGTTGACGAAGTTGCTCCACAGGTCGTCCTCATGCGTGGGCGGGGCCTCCGCGGTGCTGAGGGCTTCGCGCGCCGCGGCGTGTGCCTTCGTCGCCAGCTCCAGGGCCTTCGGGCTGTCCTCCCACTCTATCTGCCACTGGGCCAGAAAGGCATCGATGCAGTCGGGATCGAGACGCAGCGCGCGCTTCGCCGCCCTGTTGACCGCCTTGCGACTCTCGAAGCGCGCATCAAAGGCATCGTAGGCCGCAAGCTGCGCGCGCTGAGCGTCGGAGGCTCCCTCGGGAAGCGGCGGCACCTCACGGTACGCCTCGACCTGCTCCTCGGTCCATCCTGAGTGCTCCATGTTCAGGAACACCAGCAGGAGGTGGCGCTCGGTAGCCCTCGGCGCCAGGGTCGCCGAGATCGCGAGCTTCGGACCGCTTGGCCATACTGGACTGCCGTTCATTTCATCTGGCTCGCTCTCTTGCCCATCGCCTCGGGCTTGCGGATGTCGTAGGGCTCGCCGGTCTCCTGCGTCAGTGCCACTGGGTCACGGGGTCTCTCCGGGATCTCCGTCGGCCTCCGGCGGCCACAGTAGGAGTGCCGGCCAATACTGCTTGCCGGGGGTGAAGGCGTCACAGACGTAATGCCAGCCCTGCTCAGCGCCCGGCAACAGGCCTTGTGTGCAGGCGTCCGCCGCCCAGTTGGCGCAACTCAGGCAGCACCTCACGCGGTAGTCTGGGCGTACGCCGAACCCGACAATCAGGCCGAACAGAACCAGCGCGATGTGCTCAATGCTCGGAAGGGCCCGTCGGACCAAGGCACGTTTCTCCGAGTCAGACTCAGCCATGTTGGCATGATGGATGTCGTTCCGTATGTCATAGAGGCCGGGCTGGCCAGGTCCAGGCCCGAACATCTCAGTACCGTACTGATCTGCGATGGTTCGGAAGGCCCAGTCAAGCACATGAGGGATCTTCGCCTTCTGCCCCGGATCAACGATCTCGCCATATAGCTCATAGATGTCGCCCACCTCAGGAACCCGCCCCAGGTCTGCAAGACGCTGGGCAATCAGCCGGTTCTTCTCACTCCTCGGGAGCTTCTTCGGCGGGTGATCCGCACAGACTACCTTGACCAGGCATTCGAAGGCATTCCAGGCGGCAATGAAGCGACGGAAGACAGACGGCCCGGGACCCCACCCGAATGACAGATCGCGCTGGCTCCGCAGCCACCAGGCCGCCCGCTTGATCATCTCTTGCTTCTCTTCCGAGAACTGGCTGAGGTACTGGAGTGCTCGTGCAAGCAAGTCCGCATCGGGCTGTAGGACTGGCTCCTCAATCGCTTCAGGCCACAGGGTAAGCCAGTGAAGCGTTCGGGCTTGGCCACAGACAGCCATCATGCCGAGGAGCGTCTCGAGCCGATCCACTGCGTCCCCCAGACCATCAGCGTCTCTGCTGTTCAGCCGCACGTGCGTCTTGAATGCGAGCAGCCCGGGAATCCTGGTATCGCGGTCCGGCAGTATGGTGATGCCGAGGTCCGGGAAGTCCAGTCTCTCCTCAACCCAGAGCGCCCCGCAGATCAGCACGTGAAGGTCGTCACCCCACTCCGCTGGCCAGTGTGCCAACCTGAAGTCCAGGAAAGCACGTTCAGCCGCCTCTGCTTGCCGCAAGCCATCCGCCATGTACTGTCTGAGTGCCTCAACGAAGTCGGCACCCATGGCCTTCCTCCTTCCACCAGGGGCTACTGCCCTCGCGGCAGACGCTGCCGTTGCGCCGCCACCCACTTCAGCGCCTCGGGCCTGCGGATGTCGTAGGGCTCGCCCTCGAAGGGCAGCTCGCCCGACAGGATCATCTCGTCCAGCGCCGACTCGCGCTTTTCGAAGGGTGGCTCGACGCGCGAGCGGATGCGCGCGGACTGGTAGATCGCCATCATGATGCGCTGGGTTTCCAGCGCGCCCGCTCGTCGAGATAGCCGGCCTGCTCGATGCTCAGCGACTCATGCGCGCCGTCGGCGTCGATGAGCGTGGCCTGCTCCCGGTCGAAGTTGATCACCCCGTCCGGGCCGACAAGCTGGAAGTGCTTGTGCTTGACGCCATCCACCATGTCCAGCGACACCACCAGCTCATGCCCGCCCGCGAAGCCCACCAGCGCGTGCGTCTTCTCCTCGCAGAACGAGCCGCGCTCGAAGCGGTCGGTGTCGCGCTGGATCCACCCGACCACGTACTCCCACGCCGGCTCGCCGAGGATGAAGCGGACCGCGTCGATGAGGTGCGAGCCGATGTTGAGGAGGCCGCCGCCCGAGTGCATGTGGATGCCCACCGGCGCGCCGATGGCACCCTCGGCTACCAGCTTGCGTGCGGCGTTGTAGCCGGGCGAGAAGCGCGTCTGGTGGTGCACCACGAAGTAGACGCCGCGTTCCTGGGCCAGCGCCACCGCGTCCATGGGCCCGCCCAGCTCATCGGACATGGGCTTCTCGGAGACCACCGCCCGCGCGCCCGCCTCCATGGCCGCGATGCTCAGCGGCATGTGCGTGCCGTTCCAGGTGCAGACGCTGACGATGTCGGGCTGCACCTCGGCGAGCATCCGCTCGTGATCGGCGTAGCGGCCCTCGATCTCGCGCTCATCGCAGAACGCGGTCAGGCGCTCGTCGGAGATGTCGCAGCCGGCGACGATCTCGACGCGCTCGTTGGCCATGTAGTAGCCCGCGTGGGTGCGCGCGATCCCGCCGGTGCCGATGATGGCGGCTCGATACGTCTCGCCCATGGGAGGCCCTCCCGGGGTGGCGGCATCCGGTCCGGTCCGTCCATGCGCGCTTCCCCGCCACCCGCGTCATTTCCTCCGGCGGCGGTACACGGTCGGGGCCGCGCCCTCCTCGGCGCGGCCCCGAATCGGCTCCGCACGCCCGCTACCAGAATCCGGGCCCGTTCGGGTAGCCGTCCACCACCGCCTGGTTGGCGAAGGGCTGGTAGCGGTAGCCCTCGCTCATCTCGTCGATCAGCTCGAGGTCAGCCGGGTCCACCGCCATGTCGAAGAGGCCGTACATAGGCTGGAAGTGCTCCCGCTTGCTGCCACCGAGAATGGGCGTGGTGATCGCGGGCTTGCTCAGTACCCATTTCATGGCGAGCTGGTTGATCGCCATGCCATTGCGCTGGGCAATCGCTGTCAACCGGTCCACCATGTCGAAGGCGTCGTCGGTGAGGTACTTGCCGGCGATGCGGGGG
>JALGUI010000804.1 GCA_029820915.1 Candidatus Zipacnadia bacterium
AGCGCCTCGAACTCCAACTCTCGCGGCTCCGCCATGGGCACCTGCGCCCAGCGAACGCGGGTGGCGTGAAAGCCGTCCGGCAGCCGAGCGATGAGGCGCACGTCGCGGTACTCGCGGGGCTCGCCGTCCACCGACAGCACAAAGCCGCCGCCGGTGTCCGAGAAGCGCATCAGCATCTGCTCGTTGACCACGTGCACCGCCAGCCACGGCGTCTCGGCGTCGGTGCGATAGCGCCCGGCGACGCGCAGGCCCGGCATGTCGGCGCTCTGCACGAGTGACAGGTCGCTGCCCACCGCGAGGTCGAGCGCCGCCAGGAACAGCTCGCGGTTAGCCTCGACGCACACGGGCAGCATGGGGCCGCGCGTCTTGCCGCCGATGGTCTGCGGACGCGCGACCTTGTAGTCGGTGGTCGAGAAGCCCTCGGGCAGATCGGCGTCGGCGAAGCGCCGGGGGCAGGCGACCACTCGCCCCTCCCCCACCTCGGCGACCAGTAGGCCGTCGGCGGGCGTCGCGTCGGCAAGCAGGTCGGCCAGGACCGGAGCCGGGCGCGCGGGACCGCTCGGGTGGTGCGTGCCGACGGGCCCAGACAGGATGAGCGAGCCGCCGCCCCCGACGAACTCGCGCAGCGCGTCGGCGGCCGCGTCATCCAGCGACCTGAAGCCGGGCACGACGACCAGTTCGTAGGGAGCCAGCGTCTCGACCGTGGCGGCCCCGTCGATGAGGTAGTCGAAGGGTATCTGCTGATCGGACAGCCAGTCGCGGATGGCCTTGCCGTCGCGGGTGGCGTCGGCGTGGAAGTCATCCCCGAAGTAGAACTCCGAGGCGCCGATGATCACCGCCACGCGGGCGATGGAGGTACCCGCGCGGAATAGCTCGCGATGACCGTTGAGGTAGTCGTACATCGCCTCGCGACTGGTGATCGGCGCCGTAACGGCCACGCCATCGAGGAAACAGCCGTCCATGGCCAGCGCCTCGGACATGGCCAGTCGGTACAGGTTGTCGTGCGCCGCGATGTTGGCATAGCTCTGGGCGGGGCAGGCATAGTAGTCGTCCCCGCGCGCGCCCCGGACCAGCCGGTAGCCGTCGTAGATGTCGCCGGGCTCGACCGCCAGCAGGCCGTTGCCCACGGGCCGGAGATTGGCGCCCGAGAACTCGAAGGGCGACTCCTTGAAGCCGAGGTTGACGCCGGCCGCGGAGAACTGCGCCAGATTCACGCGCGAGGTGTACCACGGCCCCAGCGTCATCTGCGATCCGTTCGCCGAGAGCGTGATCGGCGCGCCCGGGTTCCCCTCCTGCATCGCCTGCTTCATGGCCGCCAGGTGCCGGCCGATACTGTCCTGCCAGAAGCGCTCGCGCTCGACGGACAGTCGCTCGTCCTCGATGTCGCCCTCACCGTAGGGGATACCGGGGAAGAGCGCCTCCCACTGCCCTTCGGTGAACCGGCGGCGCTGGTGCTCCTTGAAGGCCTCGCGACACCAGTCGCACTTGCAGAACATGGACGGGTTGTCCACGAAGAGGCAGTAGGGGTTGTTGGGGCAGCAGAAGTAGCCGATGTTGCCGCCGGCGTCCGGCTTGTCCCAGGCGCGGATGTACGGCCTGCCGCTGTCAAAGCGGATCTGCCGCCACTCAAGGGGGTCAACGGGCGGCTTCGGGCCGAGACCGAAGACCTCGGCGTACTCGTCCCAGCGGTCGTAGAGCGCGAAGATGCCGTGGCGCTCCTCGGGGTTGCCGCGGATCGAAATGGCGCAGCGGTAGAAGCCGACGTCGTCCCCGCCTCGCCCCCGGTACTGCGCCAGCTCCTCACGCTGAGCGTCAAGCTGGGCCTGCACCTGCGCGAGGGTCGGGGTGCTGGGCTTGTCCATGCCGAAGAGCTGGAACTGGCCGTTGCTCGCCAGGTAGAAGATGTCCGGGCGCAGCGTGTCGAGCAAGTCGAGCAGCTTCGGGTGGTTCTCCCGCACGCCGGCGTAGTGGTTCTCCCAGGCCTCGTCGCTCATCCACGGCTCCTGACGGTACGGGGAGCCATGCTCGCGCGAGTACAGGGCCACCGAAGGCGACTCGGCGTAGAGGAACAGGCAGGTCCTGGGCGGCTCACCCGCGGGCTGAGCCATGATGGCACTGCCTCCGATCAGGGACAGTCCGGCGAGTATGGCGAGACAGCGTACGGTCACCGATCACACCTCCGTGAGGTCAGGGCGCCGACGACGATGGCGGCGGGTGTCACCTCACCACGAGCCCGACCCTGACCGCCTCCGCGAAGGCCGCGGCCTCAGCGAGGTCGAGGCCCCCGGTCCCCGTGGTGATGGCGAAGCGGAAGGTCAGATGCCCGTGCTGGTAGCCGGGGAAGTTCGTGTACCAGAAGTTGTTCGCCAGCCATGAGTACATGCAGCCGCGAGTGATGCGCAGGTGGTCGGCCCAGCGCCCGAAGGTGATCTCGCCAAGCTGCACCAGCGGCGCCTCGACCGGGCACAGCAGCGCCCAGCGATCCTTGCCCTGCAGGGCCGCGAAGTGCTGCACCGCGTAGTAGTCGCGGCAGGTTCCCGGGAGCTGCTCGGCCTCCGCCTCGAAGACTGCGTCACAACTGTGGAGGAACGCGCGCGGCGCCTCCAGCGCGAACGGGAAGGCCACATACAGGCTGTCGTAGGCCTCGCACGGCTGCTTGTCGAGGCGCACCGTCACATCGATGCGTCGCAGGCCCCGCCACAGGCGGATCTCGGTCTCGAGGCGCCGGACGAAGGGCAGTCGGCTGCACCACGTGACGCTCGCGAACACCGGCCCCGACTGCACCTGCACCAGCTCCGCCTCGCCGAGCGCCCCCTCCCGCACGAACGGTGCGTCGGTCCGGCGCTTGCCGTACGGGATCTCGGTGTAGCCGCGCTCCCAGACCGCGCTCCGGTCCTCGCGCCCGGCGATGCGCTCGTGGATGGTCTCCGCGAATCCCCACGGCGCGCGCCCGTCGAGCAGCTCCTCGCCGGTCCCCAGGTCCATGATCGAGGCCACCCGCCCGCCCGCCTCAAAGCGCAGCCGGTAGTGCTCGTTCTCGAGCACTCGGCGCTGGGGCCCTCCCCCGCCTCCGCCTCGCCCGGGGACGCCTGGAGCACGTGCACCTGGCCCGGCTCGGCCTCGGCAAGCGCCCACGCCTCGGCCTCGGCCAGCGGCGTGGCCAGCGATCTCTGCACGGGCACGGGAGCGTGGCCCTCCGCGCTGAGGCCGGCGACGTCCGGGGCCACGTCCG
>JALGUI010000083.1 GCA_029820915.1 Candidatus Zipacnadia bacterium
ACTCGAGGTGGATCTGCGCCAGATGGAGGACGTCGCGGAGGCGGTTCGTGCGCAGGTGGACCTGATCATCGACGACTACGCCATCGACGAGGAGGACACGCGCCGTTCCGTCTCATGGGCGCTGGCCCCGCGCGCCACGTTGGACGACGGCACGGTCGTGACCATCGACAGCCTGACCTCAGCCGAGGGCTGGGCCGACTGGACCGTCCTCGTTGACGGCGAGGTCATGACCGACCAGGACACCACCACGGCGGGTGTGACCTGGCTGTCCGACAAGCGCGAGGACGAGCATTGGCTGCGCTTCGAGTTCGCCGAGCCGCGGGCCGTGGACGGCATCGACCTGTGGTGGCCGTGGTATCAGACCTGGCGCACTTCCCGCGGCTACGAGGTCCTACGAGGTCCAGACCTGGGACGGCGCGAAGTGGGTGGCTCAGTTCACGATTGCCGACCAGGAGGAGACCCAGCACAGCGAGCATCGCTTCGACGCGGTGACAACCACCGCGGTCCGCGTGCTGCAGCAGCCCATGGGCGGCCAGGCCGAGCGCGAGGACCTCATGTGGCTGGCCGAGGCCCAGGTGCACTTCGCCGAGTAGCCACCTCGCCGTTCGGCATACCGCGCCGCCGCCGCCCTCGTCGGCGGAGTCGTTGCGGTTAGTCGTGTGCCGCCAACGCCCTCGTTGGCGGGTCGCCCGAGGGGCGATTGCCGTCCGCTGTTGCCTTTGCCGCTTGCCGTTCGCGGCACGGGCTTCCGGCCTGCCTGCCCTTGCCGTTCGCCTTGGCGACTCCTCGGCGGCCTGCCCGGGACTTCCGCGCGGGGCTGGGCCTTGCAGGAGAACCTGGCGCGCTCCGGGAAACTCCCGCCCGACGTGCCATGCAGCGAACAGGAGCGCATCGCCATGATCCGTGGAGCCGCCGCTGCTACGCTGCCCCTCGTCATCGCAGGAGCGATCTTCATGAGCGCATCGGCGCAGGAGCCCAAGCGGTACCCGATCCCGCCCGAGGTCATCGGTGCCGAGAACGGCTTCTGCTACATCGCCGGCATGGACTTCGGCGAGGAGGGCGACAAGTTCACCGCCAACGGCTCGCAGCTCCTCGTCTTCGAGGACGGCAGGCCCCTCGGGCCGCCGCACTCGGTGCACCAGCACATCCGCGACGAGGGCGGCGGCCGCTACTCGCACTGGACGCGCGAGGGCCTCTACTTCTCCGCCTCCGACAACACCGACCCGCGCACCAACGGCCGTGTCTACGAGGTGGCCTCCACCAACCCGCAGAGCATGCTCGGCGGCATCGGCGAGCTGCCGCAGACCGAGCGTAGCCACGTCGAGGTGATCGCGTCCGGCAGCCATCAGTACAGCATCGACATGGGCGGCACGCTGGATATGGCGAACACGCTCACCGTCGCGGGCGGCAACTACTACATCACCTTCCAGCCCAACATCCAGCTCACTATCGAGAACACCGGCGACACGCCCGTCGTCAACCCGCGCCTGGTCATCAACGACCGCGGCAACTGGTACACCTTCGACAGCCTCCTCGACGAGTTCACGCGCGGCGCCGAGACCGATCAGGACCGCGTGTACCTGATCTGGCAGAACATGCGCCAGAACCTCTATCACGAGAGCCCGCTGTTCGCCGACAACGAGCCGCACGATCCCGTACGTCTGATGAACATCTTCGGCTTCAACCTATGCGACGACGCAGGCAACTCGGGCTGCTCGCTCTACCACCACGGTGGCTTCCCGGGCTCCCAGAACCGCGCGCTCCACGGCCACGTGCAGTGCGAGGCGCTGGTCAACGGCGAGTTCCAGTTCATGGACATCGACATGGATGTGTTCTACCTCGACCGGGAGAACGACATCCCGGTCAGCGGCGACGCCGTCGCCCGCGACCATGACCTGGCCCGCCGCGAGCTCAACTACGGCCCGGTCGTCGCCCGCTTCGTCCCCAGCGAAGGCCCCGCCGCGCTGTTCGGCCCCGACGACGGCGCTGCGAATCCGACACTGCGAGGCCACGAGATTGCCTACACGCTTCGGCCGGGCGAGCGCGTCGAGTTCCGCTGGGACAATATCGGCAAGGTCTGCTCCGGCGAGCCCGAGCGCAAGCACCTGCCCAAGTTCTTCGGCAACTCGAAGTTCATCTACGAGCCGCGCCTGACGCTCGAGCGCATTGAGGCCGACGCCGAGTCCGCCACCGACATCGTTGCGTCCGCGACCGGCGGCGCCGCCATCGCCGGCCGGTCGATGGACGCCGCCCTCGTCTACCGCATCGCCGTGCCCTACGCCATTTGCGGCGCCACCGTCCGCGCCGAGTTCGTCGGCGGGCGGGACGGCGACGAGTTCAGCATCGGCTGGTCTCGCGATGGCACGGAGTTCTCCGAGCTGTGGGCCGCCGAGGGTGCGGGCGCGCACCAGGCCCAGGTGGCCCTCGACGAGCACCTCGACCTCTACAACGCCCCCGCCGAGTACGAGTACTTCGTCCGATTGGGGCTGGCGTCGCCGGAGGGAGAGCCGAGTGCGAGCCTGCGCTCGCTGGTCATCGAGACCGACGTGCTCGCCGCGCCGCAGTCGCTGCCGCGCCTGGGCCTGGGCACGAACCGCTGCGTCTACACCGACGCCACCGAGGGCCCGCACCAGGTGCGCATCACCCACCAGTGGCGCGAGACCGACGCCATCGCGCCCCTCGACCCGCCCGCCGCGACCTATCCCGCGGACGACGCCGAGGTTGCCGACTCGATCCTGGAGTACTCCTGGGAGCCTGTCGAGGACGCGGCCAAGTACCACCTGCAGGTGTCGCGGCGCGCGGACTTCGCCTGGCCATACCGCACCAGCCTGGACGTCATCATCCCCACTACCACCTGGGTGGTGCCCTTCACGGGCATCTACAGCCCGGATGTGACCTACCACTGGCGCCTGCGCACCCAGGACCGCTGGGGCGCGTGGGGGCCGTGGAGCGAGCCGCGGACCTTCACCTGGAAGGGCCCGCGCGTGCCCGTCAACGTCCGGCTCGAGCAGGACGGCCGCACCTTCACGCTGCACTGGGAGGCCAACCCGCGCGGCGAGCGGCCCGTGCGCTACGCGGTCTTCGGCTCCGACGAGAAGGGCTTCACCGCCAACCGCGAGCCGCATACGTCCTACACTCGCGGCGAGGTCCCGGGCAACCTGATAGCCGACACCACCGAGACCTCGATGGTTGTCACCGCCCCCGACGCCGATGGGCCGAACATGAACACCGTCTACTACCGCGTGATCGCCATCGACGCGAGCGGGACCGAGAGCGCCAACTCCGATTACGCCGAGGCCCCGCACCCGCTCATCGTTACCGATCCCACGGCGCAGGCGAGGGTGGGCCGCGAGTATCGCTACCAGGTCGAAAGCCTGCGCTCCCTCGGCGATGTTCAGCACCACTACGAGGAGCCCGGGAACCAGTTCTGGGACATCGAGGCGAACCGCTTCGCGCTCGAGGAGGGCCCGGACTGGCTGTCCATCAACGAGGAGACGGGCGTCCTGTCCGGCACGCCCGGCGCGGGCGCCGCGGGCCCGGTGACCGTCACCGTCGTCGTCACCAACCAGTTCGACGGCCGCGCCGAGCAGGAGTTCGTGCTTAACGTGGCGCAATAGAGGTCGTGTGCGCAAGGGAGGGGAAACCTGGATAGACCGCGAACCCAACCCGTGGCAGTGCCCCCGTGCTCGATCTGGGAGGCAGAGATCTAGCGAAGGAGATGGTCAGTGTGTTTCGTGTCGCAGTCCTGCTGATGCTGGTGGCCCTCGTGTGCGTGATCGTGGTGGGCTGTCAGCCGAAGGCCGAGGAAATGCCCGAGCCGCAGCCCGAGATGCTGGAACCCCCGCCCGAGCCCGGCGCCCCGCCTGCTGAGGTGCCCGGCGCTGTCGAGGAGCCCGGCGCCGTCGAGGAGCCCGGCGCCGTCGAGGAGCCCGGCGCCGTCGAGGAGCCCGGCGAGGTCGAGGAGCCCGGCGAGGTCGAGGAGCCGGCCGACGTCGGCGGAGACTAGCAGACGCCCGCAATGGGCGGCCTCAGACCGTGCTGGTCTGTCCCCCGCGACCGTACGCACCAGGGCGCGGCCATCATGGCCGCGCCCTAGGTGCCTGTCACGACGTGCCGGCTACAGGCCGTCGGGCAGGATCTCCGCCAACTCCACCGCCGCGCCGCCGCGGTTGACCGACTCGTACCCGGCCAGTGAAATTGCCAGCGACTTGACGCCCTCCTCGTACGGGATGGTCGCCTCGCCCTTGCCCTGGACGGCGTCCACGAACTGCGTGAGCACCGTGTCATACCAGTCGCTCGGCGCGGCCTCCTCGAACTCCCCGTCCTCGCTCTGCCAGCTCGCGTTGGCGCCGTCGATGGTCACCAGCGCGCCCTCGGCCACCACCTTGAAGCCGTTGTCCCACGACACCTGCGGCACCAGCGAGCACGATAGCGTCCCCATCGCGCCACTCTCGTACTCCAGGATCAGCGCCGTGGTGTCCGGGATCTCGAAGCCCTCCTTGACGGAGACGAGCCCCCCCTCCGGCTCCTCGTAGCCCGCCGGTGGCGTCCAGTCGTGCACCGTCGAGACCTTGCCGATGACGCTCCTCACGTCCCCCGCCAGGAAGCGCCCCAGGTCCAGCATGTGCGTCGCCTGCTCGACGAGCTGCCCGCCACCCAGCTCCAGCTTCGTCCACCAGCCCTTGTTGGGCAGCCCCGGCATGTAGTAGTGCGCCTGCACCATGGCGATGGCGCGCTCGGCCAACATCTGCCGGGCCTTCACGATCGGGTCCGACAGCCGGAACATGTAGCCGACCTGCGTGATGACGTCATGCTCGCGCACCGCGTCCAGCACGCGCGCGGCCATCTCCATGCTGATCGCGACCGGCTTCTCGACGAAGATGTGGATGCCACGCTTCGCCGCCTCCTCCTCGATGTCCCCGTGCGCAAAGGGCGGCGTGCAGACCACGATCGCGTCCGGGCTCTCCGAGTCGTACAGATCGTCGAAGTCCCGGTACGCATTGCCTCCGTACTTGTCGGCCGCCTCCTGCGCGCGGTCGAGGATAACGTCGCAGGTGCCAACGATCTCCATGTCCGTGCTGTTCTGCGCGCAGGCAAGGTGGCGGTTGGCGATCCCGCCCGTCCCCACGAATCCGAGTCGAACTGCCATCTGGTCCATCTCCCTCTCTTCGATGTCGCGTCAGGTCATGCCCGATTCCGCGTGATGCCGTCGGCTACCTCCCGCGGCCGCCGAGCCCTTGCCGTTCCCCCTCCCGCCCGGGAGGGGGACACCCCGAGCTTGCTCGGGGAGGAGGAGGAGGCCGTTGCCGTCCGCCGGGCGGAAGCTATCTCTGCTCAATCACATACGTCCGCACATCCCCCGGCCCGACCGTAACCTCGATGCCCGCGCCGAGCTCCTGGGCGCTGAAGGTCCCGTCCCCAAGCATCTCACCGGTGACCGGATCGGCGATGTCGTACGACCCCACCTCGATGCCACGGAGGCTCCACCTGAGCTCGACCTCCCGCGTGAAGTCCAGCCCCGCCAGGACCAGCAACAGCCGCTCCCCATCTGCGAACAGCCACGAGCGGGCCACGTAGTCCACGTACTCCGGCGCCATCTCCCCCTGGGGATCGGTCAGCGTCGCGCCGCCCTCCACCGGCGCGTCAATGAACTCCTCCAGCAGCGCCGCCCGCCGCACCGCGCGTGCCAGCGCCGTGTAGAAGTGCCCGTCCATCCCTCGGCCGGTGTAGACGTAGATTCCCTCGCAGCCCTGCGCCAGCGCGCCGATGATCTCCAGCTCCATGTGCTCCGGCGTGGTTGCCCAGCACAGCGTGCTCATTGAGCCCTTCTGTATCCCCTCGATGCCCAGCCAGACCGGCCGCGGCCCGTCATCAGGCGCGTTGGCGGCCGCGAACTCGACCACGTTCCGCGCCCGCTGCAATGTCACGGCGTGCCGCCCCCGCCACTGCTCGGCGAGCACGTCGTAGTAGGCGTAGGTGAAGGGCCCGTAGGCGTCGATCCACTCGCGGTAGTAGTACGGGTGCTCGACGTCGCCACCCAGGATCAACTCGTCGATCTGCTCCTGGCTCGGCTCCGCCACGTCAAACTGCCTCGTCCCCGTCCACGGGATCCACATCAGTTCCCGCCCGACCTCGGCCTCCAGCTCCCGCACCTTGTCCCAGTACACCTTCGCGATGCGGCCCTCCAGCTCGGCCCGGAAGCGTGCCCACTGCAGCTTGTGCTGCTCGATGATCCCCGCGGGGCCCAGCTCCTTGAGCGTCCCCAGCGGGATGTCGGCGTACTCCGCGAACGCCTCCAGGCACCGGTCATCCCAGCAGTACTCCTCGAGCTTGAAGGCCCCCGGCGGCTCCCAGTTAATGGTGAAGCCGTCCATCACGTCGGCGCGGATCCACTTCGCGACGATCTCCTCCAGACATGCCTGCTCGAAGTGTTCGCCGCGCTCGGCGATGTAGGTTGGGCACAGGCCCCCGAAGTTGCGCTCGCCCTCGGCGTCCGTCATCGCGATCGAAGGGTCCTGGTTGCCGTACGACACGTTGTAGACCACGCCCTGACCGGGCATCAGGAAGTGGCGCAGCACCCCGCGCTCCTTGAAGTAGCCACCCAGTTCGGTCGGGTCCGGCGACAGGCTCCACGTCGCCATGTTCATTCCGGTGTGGGCGTACAGGTCGGCCAGCCCCTCCAGCGCCTCGCCCCCGGCCCGGTAGGCGTCGGTGAGCAGCAGGCCGATGTGGTAACGCTCCAGCTCCGGCGGCTCGGGGAGCGCTTCCAGTACGCGGATCGCCAGCTCATGCGGCTCCTCGGTCTCCTGATCGCAGTGGAAGAAGCTGTAGGCCCGGTACTCTCCCGGCGGCAGGTCGCTGCGCAGGCACACCAGCACGCCGCGGTAGTAGTTGAAGCGCTCCTCCATCTGCCGGCCCCCCTCAACCGGCTGCAGCCAGCGCAGGTACCGCTCGCCCTCGTACTCGACCGGCTCGCCCTCGGCCGGCGGCGGCACGCTCCGGTCGCCGCCCACCAGCTCGATGCCCTCCGGCAGCAGCAGGCCGATGGCCGGGTTGTCCACCTGCTTCTGCTGCGCGTTCTGCACCAGGAACAGCAGCGGTTGCACCTCTCCCTGGATTAGTCCGATCGAGCGTTCGTCGGGCATCCAGGTCTGCGGGAAGGGGCGCGCGATGATGTCGTCGGTCGGCAGCATGTCCGCGCGCGTCTCGCCGGTGTTCGCGAAGTAGATGTCATCCAGCCACAGCTCGCCAGGCGAGTCCGCAAGGCCCATCACGAGGTTGACGTACGCCGCATCGGCCGCCGCGGTGCCGGTGAACTCCACCAGCGTCCACGGCTGCGTGAAGGGATCGGCGTACCAGCTCGGCCACCCGCACCCCGACCCGTCCTCGCGCCGGAAGTTCATCGAGAAGATGATGCCGCGCCCGCTGGGCTGGACGTCTCGCGCGCGGAACCAGCAGCGGAACACGTACTTCTTCCCACCCTCCACCGGTATCCGCGGGCTCGTCCAGTAGCCGCTGGGATTCGGCTTATGCGCGTTGATGTACGCGCAACGCTCGCCCGAGTGCGGCTCATCGGTCACGATGGCGAAGTCCGCCTCGCCCTTGCCGATGTGCGTGGCCCAACCGATGGGCTGGCCGTCGCCCTCCTCCACCTCCATCTGCTCCTCGAAGCCGGGGTTGGGGCACAGGTTGACGTCGATCTCCTGCTGCGCGCAGGCGATCAGGGGGAGTACGAGCAGGGCCGTCAGGACCAGAGGCGGGAGCGATCTCACCATGGGTTCGCGCTCCATCCTGCGTGATGGCCGAGGGCAAAACAGGTGGCCGAAGGCAACCTGCGCTCTGCCCCGCGGCAGTGCGCTGTGGCTCAGAACAGCGTGTATATGAAGGGGGCCAGCGGCGTCTCTGCGAGCACGACGAGGACTATCACCAGCACGAGCACCAGGACCACGGGAACCATCCACCACAGCTTGTTGCGCCACATGAAGCGCCCGAGCTGCGACAGCAGCCCGCCGAGGTCCGACAGCCCGTCCAGCAGGCTCCTCATCGCGCGCCGCCCTCCTGCAGGTCTTCCTTGCGCACCCAGTACGGGCCGATGATCAGGTCATCGATGCCCGTTCCGGCGAAGCACTTGACGGCGTCCTCCGGGGTGCAGACGATGGGCTCCCCGCGCACGTTGAAGGACGTATTGATCATGACCGGCACCCCTGACAGCCGCTCGAACTCCCTCAGCGCATCGTAGTACAGGGCATTCGCTTCGCGGCGCACGCTCTGCGGGCGCGCCGTCCCGTCCGTATGCGTGATCGCCGGCACTCTGGCCCGCTTGTCCGGCCTGACCTCGCCGATCAGCAGCATGTACGGGCTGTCCACCGGCAGGTCGATGTAGTCGTGCAGGTCCTCCACAGGCATCACGGGCGCGAAGGGCCGGAAGTCCTCCCGGTGCTTGACGCGATCGTTCAGGATGTCCTTCATCTCCGCGTTGCACGCGTTGGCCAGGATGCTGCGCGAGCCCAGCGCGCGCGGCCCCCACTCCATGCGTCCCTGGAACCAGCCGACGATCCGGTTGTCGAGCACCAGCTCCGCCGTCTTCGCCGGGACCTGGTCATATCCCAGCTCCCTGTAGGGGGCGTCGTTCTCTCGCAGTGCCCGCTCGATCTCCTGGTCGCTGAACTCCGGGCCGAGGTAGGCATGGTCGAAGGTCCAGGCCCGCTCGTTGCCCAGGACCATGTGCCAGGCCCACAGGCAGGCCCCAAGCGCCCCGCCATCGTCGCCCGCCGCCGGCTGGATGAAGAGCTGCTCGAAGCCCGTCTCGTTGACTATCCGCCCGTTCGCCACGCAGTTCAGCGCCACCCCGCCCGCCATGCACAGGTTGCGGCTCCCGGTGCGCTCGTGCAAGGAGCCGGCGATGCGCAGCATAGCCTCCTCCAGCTTGTCCTGCAGGCTCGCGGCAATGTCGCAGTGATGCTCGTCGATCTCGCTCTCCGGCTCCCGCGCGGGGCCCAGGAGCTTTCTCCCCGCCGGACCGAGCATGCTCAACCCGTAGTGGTACGCGAAGTAGCGCATGTCCAGCTCGAAGCTGCCGTCATCGTGCATCCGCAGCAGCCGGTCCATCTCATCCCGGTACCGGGGCTCCCCGTAGCTCGCCAGCCC
>JALGUI010000805.1 GCA_029820915.1 Candidatus Zipacnadia bacterium
GTCGTGCCGTGGCCGCCGCTGATGGAGGTGCAGCCGACGACGTCGCCGCCCGGGAGCGCCGCCATCGCCATGGTGGCGTGGTTCTCGACCAGATCGGTGTGGCGCAGCAGGAGGGTCTCGCCCGTGCTCAGGCTATGGATCGCGACGCCTCCGCCGATGACCCCGTAGCCTGGATTGCCGGCGATCAGGATGTGGTCGCCGTCCGGATGGGCGAGGGCGGCCCACGGGACGTTGATGTCCGGCGCGAACTGGCCCACCAGGCGCGGATTGGGCTCCGGGACAGCCAGGTCCGCCTCAGCGGGCGGGTTGTCGGTCAGCGTGGCCGTTCGGACCGAGAGCCATGCATTCTCGCTGTCACCATCCACGGTGCGGATGGACACGCGGTGTTCGCCGGCAGGCAGCGGGAAGGGCCCGAAGCGGAGGACGGGGCCGGGGCCGGTGACAGGGTCGCGCGGGTCAAACGGCTCACCAACCTCCTCGCCGTCGAGCAGGACCTGGCCACGGCAGTAGCTCGGGGCTTGGTAGGTGGCGATCAGGAGGTAGTACCGACCATCCTCGGCGATGCTGACGGGCAGGTGCAGCTCGCTGCCATAGTCCTCGCCCTTGAGGAAGACGACATCGTGGCCGCCGAGGAGCTCGCTGCCATAGTCCTCGCCCTTGAGGAAGACGACATCGTGGCCGCCGAGGTAATGGACTTGACCGCCGTCGGCCTGCGCCTGGCCCGCCAGCGCCTCCGCGTCGAGCGCGCCCTCGATGCGCGGCGCCTGGGGCCGCATCGCCCAGGGGCGCGTGGTGTCGAACACATAGAGCTTGCCGCCGCCGTAGTGGCCGCCGAATACGCTGCTCCCCTGCACCCCGAAGCCCTTGAGTGCGATCGCGTCCGGCTCATAGTGCAGTTCGTCGGTGCTCGGGTCGTAGACGATCATCCGTGACGGGTGTGCGGAGCTGGCGTAGACACGGCCGTCGGGCCCGGCGACGACCACGCGGATCGCGCTGCCCTCAGATTCGTAGTCGAACTCAATCCGTGTCGTCTGGCCCGTCGCAGGATCACGCACGCTCAGGAACCGCTCCACCATGCTGTAGGCCGTGACCTCGCGACCATCGGGGAAGGTCGCCCGCACGTCACCCCAGTAGATGTCGCCGGTGTCGAGCGCAGGCGCGACCGCCGCCGCATCGATCTTCTCGCCCTGGCCGCCGCTTAGTCGGTACCATTGCTGCCCCGCGCGACCGTACGCCTTCCCGTCGGTGCCTGTCTCCACGTACGCGGTGCCCACGGCAAGCTCGTCCTCGGGCACGATCTGACGCCGCTCGCCGGTCGCGGGGTTGTAGGCGACGATCTTGTGGGCTGCGGTGCCGATGCCGCAGTACAGCCAGCCCGCATCGTCGTAGGCGAGGTGCGACAGGTACTTCTCGCGGTCATCCATCCGGCCGTGATCCTGCGTCTCCCCGGTAGTGGGGTTGTAGGACACCAGCCCGGCGCGGTAGACGTCCCCCGCCCAGATGGTCCCGTCGGGGCCCTCGATGATGCGCAGGAAGGAGCTGGCGGGCGCGAACCTGTGCTGAAAGGTCCACTCACGCAGCGTCGGGTCGAACTCGAGCAGCACATCGCTCATGGCCGTGTAGAACTTGCCTGAGCGGGCCACGAGGCTCCCGTACGGCGGGCCGTTCGGTACGTCCGCAGGCGCGTAGATCTGCTCGGTCTCGCCGGTGTCGATGTCGGTGACAAGTATCCATCCGCGGGGCGAGGGGTCGGTGCTGCAGGCGATCACGAGGTCACGGCCGTTGTCATCGCGGACGCCGACCACGCCTCGCCTCTCAGCCAGAGGCGTGCCCACGCCGTGGTCCCTGAGGCGTTGGCAATGGCCGGTCTGGGCAAGCAGAAGCGTGGCGGCGGTGACAGCCACGCACGAGTGTGCCAGGCTGCAGGTCATGGCGAATGCGCCTCCCCGGGAACGGCGGCGTGCTCGTGCTCGCGTGCCGGTGGCCGTCAGCCTCCAGGCAGCGCCCGGATGGTGTGGCGGCCCGCGGGCAGCCGCACGGTAACCGAGGCGTCGGTGCTCCGCACCGGCGCCAGCACCTGGCCGTCGAGCTCAATGCCGGCGACTCCAGCGACGGCGAATGTCACGGACGTGTCGCTCGCGGCGTGGACCTCGCCGGATGTCCCGTGCATGACGATGGTGACCGGCTGGACGATGGTGACCGGCTGGGCGGACGTGAAGCCGATGCCATCCGCGACGAGTCGAGTGCAGTCCGCCGCCAGGTAGCCGTCAATGCCTGCGCCGCGTCGGAGCATGAGCACGCCGGCATCCGTCTGGCAGCCCGCGATGGATATGCGCCCGCCGCCCGTGTTGAAGCCGATGGTGTCCGTGCCGTTCACCGTAAGGGCAACGGCCTGGTCCGTCGTCTGGGAGGTCACCGAAGGCATCTCCTGGCCGTGTCGCACGGGATACAGCAGCGTGACGAACAGCCCCCGCTGTTGGGCCTCGGGGGCGCCGAAGATGCGGAATGGCGGCATGTCCTCGACCGACTCCATGCTCTCGAGCCACGCCGCCTCGGCCGCGTCACTCAGGCGTGAGTCGGGCACGAAGCGGACGTACCGGGCGATGCGCTCGCGCGTCGGCGGGCTGATGCTCACCGAGGCCGGGGCGCCGAAGTGGATGAGCAGGTCGGCCTGCTCGCCCCGCATGACGAAGGCGCCATCGTCCTGCCGGTCGATCTCGCGGTAACGGTCGGAGTGCAGCAGCAGGTCATACCG
>JALGUI010000806.1 GCA_029820915.1 Candidatus Zipacnadia bacterium
GCCTCCGGCTCATGCACGGGCTCTTGGGCGGCCGAGAGCACGCCGAGCAACTTCCAGGCGAACATGGCGAATTCGTAGCGCGTGCAGGCGCGTTCGGCCAGCAGAGCCCGATCACTCTCGCCCGGGAATGCCAGCGGGGCTGCCCGGAACATCGCTTGATACGCCCAATGTTCAAACGGCACGGTGTCGGCCGGGTGGCGCTCTGCGGGAGGTGCATTCGAGTACTTCAGGTCGGGCGCCATCCACAGGAGACGCTGCACCTCGGCGTAGAGCCAGTGGTCGCCTGGCATCTGATGGAGCATGAGCGTGGCCATGTCTCCGAGGCCGGAATCCACGATGGGCGGGCCGGGCAGCGGCGGCGCGCCGTCGTAATGGTCTCGGCGCAGGTACAGGACGTCCTCACAGAGGTCCTCCAGCTCAGGCAGGAACTCGCGCGCCAGCCGCCGCCACACGGCCGCAGCCTGTGGGTCCGTGGGTCTCGTGGGGGCCGCGTCAGCATCGATCAGGCTGAAGCGCGTGGCCTGCAGGGCCAACATGCCGAACTCATAGCGCGTGAGCGCGCGATCTTGCGGCACGTGCTCGGCGAAGTCATTGGCCAGCGCGTCACGCAGCAGTTGGGCGGCATCATAGGCCCAGTGGTCGAAGGGCACGGCGTCGGCAGGCGACGGCTGCGCCATCGCGCCAGAGGCGCAGAGCATCGCCATCAGCACGGCGAGGGCGGTACGCATCGCGGGTCCCCCTCGGGGTTCGTCACCGGCGCCCGTGCGCGTCGAACGGCGCCGTTGGTTCTTGGACTGCTCGACCCGCCTGGAAGTTGCGCAGATCAGCCCGCCTGGCGCAGCCAACGGAAGGCGCCCTCCGGGCGCCCCCCGGCGTGGGCGCCGGGGGCACAACGACAACGGCCGACGACACAGACGGGAACGGGGTCCCGGAGACCGCGGTGCGGTCTCTTGGGGAGCTTGCTGCGCAAACGTCCCGCCTCGCCATGAACGACGCACGACACCGCAACGGCGTGCGGACGAGGGCGTCCGCACCACGGGACGGATGGCTTGCAGCTACAACAACACCTTCACCACGATCTTCTCGATCTCGCCGACGCCGATCATCGGCGCATGTGCGTCCTCGGGGAAGAACACCACGAACATGCCCTCAAGCAGGGGCCAGTGCGCGTCCGGCGCGTCGTCGAAGAGGATCACGTCCTTCTCCGGGTTGTAGGCCGCCTGCGGCTGTTCGCACTCGCTCGTGAGCTTCCAGCCGAACACCTCGTTGCCGCGCACCACGTACTGGATGTCCACGTACTTCTCATGCGCCTCCAGCTTCGCGTCCTCGGGCGCCTTGAGGTCGCGGCGCAGCACGTTGATGGTCAGGCGCTGGCCGTCGATCTGGGCGGGCCCGTCGGGCGCGGCGTCGAAGTCGAAGTCGCGCAGCAGGTCGAAGAGGCGGCGCGCAAGCCCGGGTGCATGTCGGCATAGCGGTCGGCGTTCTCCAGCCTGTCGATGATCATGGTCGCTCTCCTCGCGTGGTTCCGTGATGCTCGCGACGGTGTTCCCCGCCGTTACCCACCGGCCCTCTCCGGGACGGCTGTGCATTACCCAGATCTCGGGCGCGGTCGATGCGTCTGCGCCGTACGTCGTTTTCGTACGGAGGGTGAGGCGCGCCAGCGCCTCAGCTTCCATGCCAGCCCGGCCGTTGGGTCGTTTGCTCCCGCCCACGGGCGCGACTGCGGTCATGCGCGGGCCGGGATGGAACCTGACGCCTGCGCAACACAACCGCGCAGGCGTCACTCCTCGCGCCGCCGAGGGCGGCGCGCGGAGCGGCCCCTCCGTACGACAAACCGGCGCTTCGCTTGTCCATCGCGCGGCCTCGCCGCAGCCGTCCCGACTTGTATAGCCAGGACGGAGAGGGGGACGGAGAGCGCGCAGCGGTCTCAGGGGGGGAGGCCCGCCTGTCGCCTGCGCGTCGACATCACTCCCGCACGAGCACCGCGAATTGGTCGCCGGGCATGCGGATCTCGTAGAGCCGCCGCCCCTCCTCGACCACCTCGGTCACGTCCGGCTCCGCCACGCGCAGGCCATCGCCGCCCACCACGTAGACTTCGGCCTCCGCCCCGTCCGGGAAGCCGAAGCGCCCGGAGACCGCGGTACAGATGCGGTCCTCGCCGATGACGACGCCCTCGCGCAGCTCGACCGGCGTGAACGGGAACATCGGCGCGAAGAAGTTGAACTCCTCCGGCTCGCGCACGTAGTAGTGGCCGTAGTAGAGCGCGCTCTGCTGCAGGATGCCCAGGGCGTTGCGGGCCGCCTCACCGCACGTAGCGTCGTCGTGATGGTTCCCCAGCCCCAGCGGGCAGGCCAGATGCGTGTTGGCGACCGCCGAGAAGGTGTTGGTCTCTACGAAGCGCACGATCCGCTGCTGCGTCATGGTCCGGGTGGTCGCCTGGCCGTTGCCCATGAGGAAGCCGCGCTCGCGCACGTGCTCGATGATGTCCAGCCTGAGGGGCTGCGTGATCAGCGGCACCGACGTGGTCGTGCGCACCACCTCATGGGTGTCCGCGTCGATGATCACGCTGACGCCGTCCCACTGCATCTCCTCGGCGAACCACAGCACGCTGTGGCTGAACTCGTCCCAGTAGACCCCGGCCGCGCCGATCTCGTCGAGGATCGTGTTCACGAAGCCCCACAGCGCCTGCCCGTAGCTGTTCTCGCGCGTGGGCACGTACAGCGGCAGGCGGTAGCGGTAGGGGTAGCCGACGTGCTCCCCCTGGCCGTCGATCAGCCGCGAGTCGGCGTACTTCTCCTCGCCATCAGGTTCGGTGCAGCAGAACGAGTGGAAGTAGCACAGCGGCAGCGTCTCGGGTGCCGCAGCGCGCATCTTCGTGATCCAGTCGCGCTGGCCCGCCACCCACTCGGGCGCGAACAGCACGCCGGTCCCGTG
>JALGUI010000807.1 GCA_029820915.1 Candidatus Zipacnadia bacterium
GACTTACCTACGGCGCTTCATGTTCTACTGTAACTGGCGCGAGGACGCCGGGCAGCAGTTCCGCTTCGACGACTTCGCCATCCTGCCGGAGTAGGCCGCGGCCCTGCGTGCGCCGTCGAGGCATGACGCCGACTACGCGAGGATGGTTGCCGGTGCCCAACGCAGTCACGGCCCTGGTCCTGGTCGTTGCGTGCCTGAGCGTGACTCTCGGAACGCGCGCGGATTCCGTACGGGCACCGGAGTGGGCCGTCCGGGCGCGCATGGCGGCCTGCACGATCACTCTGTCCGAGGCCCCCGAGGAGATGACGGCGCTCGCCGACGAGCTAGCCGCCGCGGGCTACACCGTGGTCACGGTGCATCCCGGCCACCTGTGCTACGACATCCTCGACTATGGCAACGAGGAGCACTGGCCGGCGGTCGAGTGCTTCGTAGACGCCTGCCACGCCCGCGGCATGCGCGTTGTCCTCAAGACCATGACGCTCTGGCACAACAAGGAGCGCTCGCCCCAGTACGAGCAGTTCGCGGGCTGGAGCGCCGGCGGCTTCCCCACCACCTATCACCTGCCGCCCCGCCCCGGCGCCAACGCGTGGTACTCGTGCTTCAACCACCCGGTCATCCGCTCGGCGCACCTGACCAAGCTCCCGGCCCTGCTGGCGGCGACCGGCGCCGACGGCTTCATGACCGACGCCCTGATCCGCCCGGACATGTACTCCTGCGTGTGCGAGCACTGCCGGCGCAAGTTCCACCGCGACACGGGCTTCGAGGCGCCCGTGGGCGAGGCCCCGGACTTCTGGGGCAACCGTGAGAGCCCGGCCTACCGGGCGTGGCTCTTGTGGCGCTACCGGTCGGTCACCGACTTCCTGGCGGACGTGCGGGGCGCGCTGGCGGCGATGGATCCGCCGCGCGCGCTCATCGAGTACTACGCGCCCGGCATCCCGTCGATGCTCACCTCGGCGACCGACCACGAGGTGCTGGCCGACGCGGGCGCTGTCATGTCATCCTGGCGAAGCTCAAGCATGTGCAGAGCGTCTCCCAGCTCCGCGACCGGGTGCCCTACGCGATCGTGCACAACACGTATGCCCAGAGCTGCCCGCACCTGTTCCGCACCATGACCTGGCTGGCGGGGCTGCGCAAGTGGGAGTACCCGATACCGTACGGGGCCGTGCGCGGCGTGACCGTGTCGAGGAGCGCCCTGCGCTGGGACGCCGAGCACGAGGACCTGCTGACCGGCGTCAGGTGTGATGCGGACGTGGCCCTCGTGTACTCGCGCCGGTCCTACGTGCTCGTCAAGGCCAGCCACCGAGAGGGCGCGGGCAGCAAGGACCCGCTCGATGCCGAGTACTTCGGCTGGGCGCAGTTCTTCATCGAGAGCGGCATCTCCTACCACAGCCTGCTGGACGGCGACCTGACCGCCGAGCGATTGGCCGCCTACCAGGTGCTCGTCCTGCCCGCCACGGCGTGCCTGAGCGCGGACGCAGTGGCCGCCATCCGGGGGTTCGTGGCAAGCGGCGGCAGACTCGTCGCGGTCGGGCCGACCTCGCGTTACATGGCGGATGGCGCGCAGCTCGCCGACTTCCAGCTCGCCGGCCTCTTCGGCGTGCACCATCGCGGATTCGCCCAGGCGGAAGCAACGCTGCGACCGAGCGCCGAGCTGCGCGGCGAGCTTGGGGCGACCGACGCGGCCCCCGAGGTGCCGGTCGATCGCTTCACCGTCGTCGAGCAGTCCCCGGACAGTGATGTCGTGGCCACCCTCGGTACACCCGAGGATAGTTGCCCCGGGATCGTGACGCGCCGCCACGGCGACGGGCAGGCGGTCTACCTCGCGTGCGGCCCGGGGCGGCAGACCTGCCACGTGGTCAACTACCTCGGCTCCCGCGGCGGTGCCTGGGAGGCGCCCCAGGGACGGGCCTGGCACAGCGTCATGCACTGGGCGATCGGGCCCTCGGCCACAGCGCGCTTCAGGCGCGTCTCGGTCCCGCCCGGGGTGGTGACGAACCTGCTCACGCCGCCCGCCGAGAGCGACGCCCTGATCCTCGTCCACCTGCTCAACCTGCAGGCCACCGAGGTCGAGCCGGATGGCGCGCAGATCGAGAAGGGCGCCGAGGTGGTCTATCCCTACGTGCGCGGGCCGCTGGTGTTCGACGTGCGGGCGGACGGGCCATGCCACGCCTCGATGGTCTCGCCCGACTTCGACGGGCCACGTCCCATCGATGTCCGGCCCGCCCCGGACGAGGGGTATCTTCGGCTGACGGTCCCTGGGCTGGTGCGCTATGGCCTGGTCAGCGTGCAGCCCGGCGATGCTGACACTGCGCCGCCGCAGCCTGCGCCGATCGTGGAGAGGCCCTTCGGGACGGATGCCGGTGTGCGCCTGACCGGCGCGTGGCGCGACGGGGGCACGGTCCAGCGCCCCATCGGCTCGCGGCCGTGCGCCTGTCGCGAGGGAGAGGCCCTTCGGGACGGATGCCGGTGTGCGCCTGACCGGCGCGTGGCGCGACGGGGGCACGGTCCAGCGCCCCATCGGCTCGCGGCCGTGCGCCTGTCGCGAGTTCGCGCGCCCGGCGGACGCGCCGCCAGGGCCGGACGAGGCGGTGCAGATCGACCTTCCCGTGTCAGTCGGCGCCCCGGACGACCTTGAGCTGCGCTTCTGGGAGGCGGACCTGTGTCCGGACGCGATGGGCGGGCGTGGCGCCTTCACCAGGCTCCTGCTCGTGAACGGGCGCGAGGTTTCGCGACGCCCCATGCTCGG
>JALGUI010000808.1 GCA_029820915.1 Candidatus Zipacnadia bacterium
AAGGCCGCGTCGTACGCCATCCCGTAGTTGCGGCCCTCGTAGCTCGACCAGATGCGGTCGGTGACCGCCCCGGCGGCAAGCCCGACCCTCCGCTCGAAGGACCACAGATAGCGGTCCTCGGAGTTCGGCCACTGCTGGGCGGCCCGCAGCAGCATCACGCCGAGCTTGTGCGCCAGGTCCGGGTCGTCGGTCAGCGCGACGGCCTGGGTGAGCGTGCGCACGTAGGGGGCGAAGTAGGTCCGGAAGGCCCAGTGCGTGTACTCGCCGATGAAGTGGTACGTCTCCCCGCCAACGGTGCAGCCCGTGCCGTCATCGGGGTACTCTCCGCCCGTCATCTCCCCGGCCGCGAAGTCATTGGTCGGGAAGCGCCGCTCGCAGACCGGACATTGCATCTTGTACGGATGCTCGAACGGGTCCAGGATCCACGGGTGGAAGGGATCGACCTGCTTGATCTCCAGCCCGCACACCGGGCAGCCCGCGTTCTGGTTCACGTAGTAGGTGCGCCGGATGCTCGTGGGCGCGAGCAATTCCCACAGCTCCCGGTCGGAGCGCGCGGCGATCTCCCGCGCTGCAGCGATGATCTCGTCGGCCTGCTCGCCGACGGCGGCGTGGTCGGCCATCCGCCGCCGCACCCCGGCCATGTACGCCTCGGTGTAGACGGTCCGCTCGTCCTTGACCGGCCGCGCGTCCACCGGCAGGTACTGCCGCGATGGGTCGAGGCCCGCGTACGGCTGCGCGGCGAGGTCGCTGGTGACGTAGATCGCGTCGGCGATGGCGTAGTTGCCGACCTTCTGCACGATCTCCAGCGAGAGCCGCTCGGCCCGCGCGGGGACGTCGATCACGCCGACCTCGTTCCAGCCACTCCGCAGGGGCGCGAACTCGATCGACGCGTCACCGAGCCGCACGCGACCCGTCCAGAACACGCTGCCCGCGCGCACGAACAGCTTGTAGCCCCCCCCGGGCAGCGGCGGGGCAATCTCGGTCCAGATCGCCCCCTGCCCGCTCGTGTTGACCGCCGCGCGCAGCCGCGAGTAGCTGCGGTGCGAGTACCACGTCCAGCCACTCACCAGCGACAGGTCCTCGCCGCGCCCGGCCATGCCCTCGAAGTCCTCGCACTCGTAGACGCGCTGGACCTCGCCCGGCCGGAGCCTGCGCTGCGGCGGATTGGGGGGCAGCTCGGGCAGCGGTCTCGCCGAGCGTCCGCGAGATCGCGTTCCCGTCGGCATCGACGTAGCCGACGTGCACCCACTGCCCGTCCTGCCTGTCGTAGTGGTCCACGACCACCCGGTAGGCGCCGGGCACCGCCTCCGCCGGGATCGGCACCTGGAACGCGGCCGTCTTGGCCGCTTCGGCTTCGTCCCCGGGGCCGAACAGCGAGTTCACGGGGCCATGCATGATCCTGGTGCCCTCGGCCACCGGGTTGAGCTCGACGCCCACTCGCCAGCCGGCGCGCAGCGGCTCGACGACCGAGAAGCGGACGCTGATGGGGACGGTGACGCCGGCGGGGGCCCGGCTCGGGAGCAGCACGTCCTCGACCCGGAGCACGTCGGCGGCATGCGCGCTCGTTGCGACGGCGCACACCGCGAGCAGCACCCACGCCGCCGTCAGCCGCCGAGGGCGATGCCCGCCCGCCGCTGTGTGCCGAAGACATGCCATCTGATAGCCGCCTCTCTCAGGGCCTTGGGAACGAGTCCGGTTGCCATGTTAGGGGCGGAGGCGCCCTGACGCAAGAGCCGGACAACATCCGTGGGCAGGAAGCCGGGCACACTCGACCCGCAGGGCGGGCAGGGCGGCGCCGCTGGGGCGGGGAAGGCTACGACCGTCGCCAGATCCGCCGGGCCTTCGGATGCGGAATGAGCCTGTCATGCTGATCGACATCAACACCTGCTTCGGGGCCACTCCCACACGGCGCGTCGCCTACGCGGACGTCGTGACCCGGGCGCGCATGTTCGACGAGCCGGGCCCGGCCGACCCCACCACCCAGGAGGTGGACTGGTCGCCGGACAACCTCCTGGCCATCCTGGACAGGCATCAGGTGACACGCGCGCTCACCTGCAGCCTGCGCGGCAAGCTGTACGATACCGTGGCGGGCAACGAGGAGACCTGGCAGGCGGCGCGGCGGCACGCCCGGCTGGTGCCGGTCGCCACGCTGGACCCGAGGCGCGACCTGGCGTGGCAGGACGAGATCGAGCGGTGCCTTGACCGCGGCTTCCGGATCTTCCGGTTCTTCCCCGACGCACAGGGCTGGAGCATCGGCGCCTTGCCCTTCCTCAGGATCGCCGAGGCCCTGGCCGCGCACAGCGTCACCGTCATGCTGCCCGCCGGCGGCTGGGGCCGGCAGACCGCGATGGCGCGGATGCTGTGCCCGCTGGGGCTGAAGGTGGTGGCGATGGGCGCTCTCTTTGGGGTCGTGGCGGAGAGCATCCAGGTGGCGGCCGAGTACGAGCGGTTCTTCTGCGACACCAGCGCCATGTGCACGGGCGGGATGGTCGAGACGGTGGCGCGCGCGGTCGGCGCGGGCAAGCTGCTGTTCGGCTCGAACTCGCCGGAGTTCAGCTTCGAGGCGCCCTACAACCTGGTGGCGTCGGCGGACATCCCCGAGGCCGATCGCGAGCGCATCCTCGGGCTGAACGCGCTCCAGCACCTGCTCGGGGAGGGGGCTGCTCACATCGGGGTGTGGCCGTTCCCGGCTCCCGCCGGAGACCCGGTCGAGCGACTGCTACGCCTGTGCGACCGGGAGGGTGTGGAGTACGCGGTCTGCTCCTCCGGCCTGGCGCTGTACTACGACATGCAGGAGGGCAATGCGGAACTGGCGGCGGCCATCGCCGAGCAATACCGCCTGCTCGGGTACGTGTACGTGAACGCGAACTGGATCGAGCGTTCGGTGGCTGAGATGGAGCAGTATCTCGGCTCCGAGAAGTTCGTGGGGGCCAAGGTCCATCCACGCTTCAGCGGGGTGCCCGAGAACTGCCCCCGGATGGCGGACCTGATCGCCGCGGTGGCCGCGCACGCGCGCGTTCTGCTCATGCACACGGTAGACCGCA
>JALGUI010000809.1 GCA_029820915.1 Candidatus Zipacnadia bacterium
AGGTCGGCAATACGGTTCTCGTCCTTGAGCACCTGCGGGTCGTTCGAGCCCACGAAGACGATCCCCGCCCCCTCGGTCACGGGCTTCAGCAGCTTGTACTGCTGCTCGGCGGACATGTCTCCCAGGCCCAGGCCGAGGAAGACATAGCAGTCCCAGTCCTGAGCGAGCAGGTCGAGCATGCGCTGCTCGCCGGTCTCGCCGCCATGCCAATGTGTGCGGGACGAGTCAATGATGCGCGCCCAGAAGACGGCCTCGGCCTCGATGTCGAAGCGTTGCATGAGCTCAACGCACTCGCGTGGGTTGGTGCCGCGGCCGTCGGTGAAGAACAGCACGCGCGTGGTGCCGAGCGCGTAGGGCTGGGCCCAGTCGGTGTGCGGCGTCGGGAAGTCGAGGGTGAGGGCGTGATCGACCTCAAGCTCAGCGCGGTCCTGCGCGATGGCGCAGCTCGCGGCGGCGAGGATCAGCGCGACGGTGAGGATGGCCACTGCGGAGCGACTCATAGGACTTGCCCTCCCGGTCTGCGGCACGGTGGATCACAGCTCGGTGAGCAGCTCGATCAGCTTCACTTCCCACCTGAAGCCGTTGTACATGTCGATGGAGCGCAGTAGCTCCTCCTGTGCGGCCACGCCCGGCTGGCCCTCGTCACCCGCGGGCGCGTAGCTGTCCAGCCACGCCTCCATGTCCTCGATCTGGTCCGCGAGGGCCTCGCGGGCGGCCTCGGCGGCCAGGGCGCGTTCGACGTCCGCGCGGGCCGCCGCGACATCGAAACCCGTGACCGCCGCGGGCGTGAAGTCGGCGTCCTCGAGGAGCCCGCGGACCTCGTCGGCGCTCTCGCGCACGTGCTCCAGCGCCTCCGCGTTCGTCGCCCCCTTGTGGTCCCAGAAGGCCAGGCGCACGCGTGTGGTGTCGGCGGGCAAGGATATCCCGGTGGTGACCGCGTAGCTGCCCGGCGCGAAAGAGATCTCCGCGCCGTCCTCGGGGACGATGAGCATCGAGCACGGGCCCGCGCCCTCGCCCTTGGCGACATCGAAGATGTCATCGTAGTAGACTGCCCACCAGTTGTCCGCCAGCGGGGCCCTGGCGGGCGAGCCCTGCTCGACGAGCTGTGCGGGAGTCTGGATGCGGCGGGCGCCGTCGCGCTTGTGCCAGGAGGTGAAGAAGCTGGGGTAGCAGCGCAGCTCGAGGCCGACCGCCGTGATGTCCTCCAGCGGCTCGATGGCGACCTCGCAGAACAGGCAATCATGGCCCGGCAGGCCGACGAAGCGCGCGCGGACGTTGGCCGCCTCGTCGCGCCAGACCAGGTCGAGGATGGCCCGCTCGCCGCGCTCGACCACGGTCATGCTTGACAGCGGCGTGGTGCCGATATCGCGGCCATTGAGCCTGATGAACAGGAAGCCACCGTGGTACCAGTTGGCAGAGCTCGGCCCCGGCATGCCGAGGTAGCCCTCAAGCGGCGCGACCTTGTCACCGTGGGCAGGGTCCACGCAGGCCTTGTAGGCGATGCGGTAGGTGAGGTCACCGAGGCCGAAGGTGGCCGTCTGCTCGCGGAAGAGGTGGTTCGGGTGGTCGCCGTCAGCGCTCAGGCGACGCTCCTTGGCCGTCTGCTCGCGGAAGAGGTGGTTCGGGTGGTCGCCGTCAGCGCTCAGGCGACGCTCCTTTGGCGCCTCGAGGCCGACGGCGACCGAGGCGGGGTCTTCCTGGGCGAGGCCGCTCGCGGTCGCAACGACGAGGAGCGCGGCGGCGGCGATCGGCGACGGCACGCGTGGGACCCACATCGATGACCACTCCCTCGTTGCAGCGCTGATCCCTTCGCCGCCCTCACGCCGCTTCCCTCCGGCGGCGGCCGCAGGCAACAGCCTCCTCTCCTCTCCCGCCCCGAGCTGCGCTCGGGCCAGCCCTTCTCGGGCGGAGCCGGTCAGGTCGGGATGTTCCTGTGTTATCACAGGGGATGCGGCTACCTCGGCCCCGTCAGGTGTCGTTATTGTAGGATCCCGCCCAGGGGCGGGACCTGTCAGACATCAGTGCCGTCCATCCGTGGCTGTCGCCGTTGTGCCGTCTCGATGATCGCGGCATTGCCGGGCACGGCATTGACAGGCCCGGTCGCTTGCGACCGGCGGAATGCCTGTCCTACATGGAGGATGCATAGCATCCTCACGGCGGCGACAGAGGGGGAGCGGGGCGGATGAGGGCGACGGCAACGGCAACGACCGGGCGGGAACGTAGTCCCGCCCCTCCGAACGGCCACGGCGACGGCAACGACCGGAGGCGCCGTTCGCCGTTAACCGTAGGATCCCGCCCAGGGGCGGGACCTGTCAATGCCGTTGGAGGTGCGGTTGCCCTCCCGCGCGGACGACGAACGGCAGACAG
>JALGUI010000084.1 GCA_029820915.1 Candidatus Zipacnadia bacterium
TCCTCGAGATCGTGGAGGGCTAACAGGGAGACTGAGACGTCGGCCTCATGTGCCGCGGTGACCGCCTGTCCACGCGTCGCATCTATCCCAGCGGATGCCGACCGATCGCGCCCCGCAGGTCCTCGGCGTCCACGTGCAGGTAGAGCGCCGTCGTCTCGATGGACGCGTGCCCCAGCAGGCGTTGCAGCGTGCGCACATCGACGCCCTGCCGTAGGAGCATCGTCCCGAAGGTGTGCCGGAGCGTGTGCAGTGTGACGCCCTCGCGCAGGCCTGCCCGATCGACCGTGCGCCGGAACATGCGCTGCAGATCGACCGCCGACATCGGGTGACCACCGCGCGTCACGAAGAGAGCGGAGCACGCGCAGTCGGGTCGCATCTCCAGCCAGTCGGTGCCGGCCTGCGCAGCCTGTTCGGCCAGTGGCAGCAGTCTCGACGTGCCGCCCTTCCCGCGCCGCACGAGCAGCGTCATCGCCTCGAGGTCTACGTCGCCGAGCTGGAGACCGAGAAGCTCAGCCCGGCGCAGGCCCTGGTACATCAAGACCACGAGGATGGTCCGGTCCCGGAACGCGAGGTCCACGTAGTGGTTGTCATCGCACGCCGCGAGCAGACGCGCACACTCGGTGACCGTGAGGTAGTTTGGCAGGTGCTGGCGACGCCGCGGTGCCGACACCTTGCGGCAGGGGTTTTCGGACACGAGGCCCGTGGTCTCGAGATAGTGCCACAGCGACCTCAGCGCGTAGAGCCGTCGCGCCCGCGTCGAGGCCGACAGCCCGGCGGCCGACATCCCTGCGAGATACCGGCGCAGCACGTCGGTCGTGACCTGCTCGACCTCCACCGGAAGACCGGCGTCCTGCAGGAACCCGGCGAACAGCTTCAGGTCCGACTGATAGGCCTCGACCAAGACCGGCGTCCTGCAGGAACCCGGCGAACAGCTTCAGGTCCGACTGATAGGCCTCGACCGTTGCTGGACTGCAGCCCTTCTCGGCATCCAGGTACACGAAGAACTCCCTCGCCACGTCCTCGATCAGCATGTCTCGGCACATCCTCTCGGGTGCCGGTTACGCCACTGATCGCTGGCGAGAGAGTGTCCCTACAGTGTGCACGTAACACTACTTGATAGACGGTTCTACCGCCCGATTCGGCTTATTGACACGGAGAGTATGTCTATAAGCCGAGCTATGACCCATTCACCAAGATGGCCCTCAGCGGCCTGTAGAGGCCTGCTACGGGGCAATTCGGGGCAATAGTGGCCCGCTCGGGTCGGCCCTGTTCTCTTATGTAGGTTCGCCCTGCGGCACACGAGTCCCTCCTTGCCGGATCTGGTGCTGGCCTCGAGGCATCTAGGCTACAGAGCAGGCGGACGGAAGGACAGGCACGCGACACCCGCGAGTACAAGAAGCCATCAGCGCGGCCTGCTCTCCCCGGAAGAGCCCTCCAGCTCCTCCAGCACACCTGTAGCCACGATGTCCAGGAACAGGCCATTCTTCTTCATCCTGCTCAGGGCGTCCAAGCACTGATGGGCCTGCCGCCGAGCGTCCTCCAGATCACCAGCCGCTTGACATGCCAGATAGAGCTTGTGGTATGACACAGCCAGGTCACGGAGCCAGGCGGCGTTGGTGTCATCCTGTGCGGTCAAGTGCTCGGCCAAGGACAGAGCCCGGGAATGGGCCTCCCGTCCCTCGATGACGCGACCTTGCCCTCTGAGCGCTGCCGATCCGCTCGTGTGCGACAAGCAGGTCGCGAACCCACTCCATGTTCATGGGATCTCTCTCGCTGAGACGCCCGATCGCAACCTGAGCCACTCCGTAGTGCTCTGCAGCATCTGTCCATCGTTCTTCGGCGCAGCAGAGATCGCCGACGCGGCCGTGGGCAACTGCCAAGTCCCGTTGCCATCGTGCATTAGCTGGATCATCGCGGGTCAGTTCCTCCCGGAGCGCCAGGCACCGGGCATATGCGTCGTGCGCTTCGGCGTAGGCTCCCAGTCTCTCGAGTGTGATCCCGAGTCTCTCCTGACAGAGCGATATGCTGTGTCTCGACCTGTTCGCGCTGCTGGGCTCGACTGGCATCGTCTTCTCCAGCATGTCCAATGCCGCACGCTGCGCCTCCGCAGCCGCCTGCAGGTCACCGCGCAAGTAAAGGGCTTGGGCCAGCGAACTCCGACGCAGAGCCGAGTCCCGCAGCCACTGTCCTTCGCCAGTGGAGCCGAAGTCCATGCCCTCGAGCAGCCGCACACTGGCCTCGTAGGCTCGCAGGGCAGCGGCTACGTCTCCGGCTTCGACAAGTGCATCGCCCAGGCGCTCCTCTATCAGCGATGCTTCCTCCTGCCAGTAGCTGTCCGCCGGGTCCCGCCGCGCCAGTCGCTCGGCTGTCGCCGCAGCCGACCTATAGTGCTGGAGCGCGCCAGTGAGGTCGCCGACAGCGCGGAGCACACCTGCATGTCTGACCAGCGTTGTGTTCAGCCATCGCTCTGACTCGGCGTCGTTCGGGTCGCTCGAGAGGATGTCAGCCAATATGCTGTGGACGTGGGTGAGGAGTTCGTCCCGAGCGTGGGGACTGACCACATCCTCAAGCTGACGATCAATAGAGGAGACGTAGCGCTGAGCCAGCAGCCGCCGAACCGCTGCATCCGTGCCCGCTTGGGTAAGCAGAGCTCGCAGCAGATGCGACGCGGCCCGACGCTCCTCACGCGCACGCTCCACGAGGTACTCGGCAAGCCGCTGCGTTGCCCCTGCGAGTTCGCCGTCGGTCAACTCTCCTCCGCAGTAGTGAGCGGCGCGCCAGAGGTCGCGCGCAGGGAGGAGGTGGAACATGGTTTCGCTCTCGTGCAGCGGGTCGTCGCGCGGCAGCGCCGCCAGGTGGTCGGCGATGAGCGAGTGCAGGTTCCGCACCTTTGCCTCGTCGGTGAGACTGCGGCGCTCGATGGCCAGACGCGCCTGCACGTTCGCGAAGTCCCACTGCCCGTGTGCTCCTCGGCGCACGAGATGCCCCCGGAAGCTGCGCCGCAGTTTCGCGAAGCGCGCTGGGTCCCACGCCTCACCACTGACCTTCGGCAGCATCTCCTCGAGGTCACTCTCGCGCCAGCCGCCTCGGCTCAGTACTACCAGGTCTGCGAAGTCGCGCGCCCAAGTCTCCCCCAAAACCTGCTCGGTGCGGGTGAACAGGCATTGATAGAGGCCCTCGATGTCGGGCGGCAGCGCCGCGACAACGCTGAGCAGTAGGTGGTGCAGGCGCTCGTCGCCCGAGCCGGTGAATTCCCGGTCCGCGCGCTCGAAGTCGTCCTCGTCGAGCAGGTTCAGTTCCTCGACCGCCAACCTGAGCCACAGGGGATTGCCCGCCGCAGATGTGCCATCGTGCAGGCGCTTGCCGCTCAGCGCTGCAAGTACCTCCGGATGCAGCGTACGGTGGTAGCGCCTGCAGATGAGCCGCGCTATCTCCTCGGCTTCCTGCGCGCGGAGCGGCTGCAAAGGCACATGCATCGCGCCCGGCCGCTCCAACAGCGCTGCCGACCCGGTGCACGGGATGGCACTGGCTACCAGCCGCGCGTTCTCTGGCCAGAGCGTCGGCAGCCAAGTGAGGTAGAGCCCGCGCTTCGTCGGCTCGAACTGATCGAGCCCGTCCAACAGCACGACCACGCGCCTCTGCAGCGCCGCCCGTCCCAGCAGAGAAGCGAATGCCTGCTCCAAGTCCTCCGCGGGCGCGCCCTCCTCTACCGGCGTCACCTCGCCCACGAACTCCGCTAGTTCGCTGCACCAGCGCAGCAGTAGCCCATCCACGGAAACCGAGCGTGGGGTGACGCCCACGAACTGGGACAACACCAGCAGGTCCTCGTCACTGCGGGCGGCATCGTCCACGAGCAGTCGGGCCACGTGTGCCAGCAGAGCACTCTTACCCGAGCCCGCCTCGCCGGTGACGCATGCCGCCCACGGTACGCCCTCCTCGGCGGGGAACCGTGCCGGCGCCAGCAGATCGGCGGTCATCTCCTCGCGGCCGACGAAGTCGCGTGCCACGAGTTCCGCGAACTCGTCGACCGCCCGCCGCTCCTCGTCCAGCCACGTCCTCGGCTGGCCCTCGATCGCTGCGACCTCCGCCTCGAGATCCTGCCAGAGGTCCTCCAGCACCATCTGGCCGAATCCCTCCAGGCCGACTACCTCTGTGCGGTCAGTATCCCACTGGGCGGAGTAGTGGCGCACACGGCCGGGCATCTCTTGCTCGATGCGCGCCTTCAGCGCCTGCAGCCGCCGCCAGCCCGCTCGGACTTCGGGGTCGGGGGAGTGTGCATTGGAATACCCCTCGGCGACCTCGAGGGGCATCTGGTCGTAGGGCAGGGGCGCGCGCAGGTAAACATGGCTGCCGCGACTCTGATCGGGGTTGTCCAGCACGCCGAACTCGATCTGGAGGTGCGTGATGGACTTGCCCTCTATGTCGGTGGCGAAGCCCGCCTCGTCCACCGCGCGCTGCATGCGCTCGGGCGGCGGCACCCAACCGTAGCGGTCACCCACGAGCGCGATGACGAACGGACGGCAACGCGCGATCTCGTCCAGGCACACTTTGAGGACGATCAGCTCCTTGGCCTGCTCGGCGTCCTCGGACATGGTGTCGATGCCCCAGCGCAGGTCCACGGTCTCAAGGTGGCAGCGCCGCGCGCGTAGCCTCTCCTCGAGCACCGGGATGACGTGCGCGCGCAGCCAGTCGCGTTCGGCCTGCATGTCCAGGAGGGTGCTGCAGATATACACGGGAACTGACCGCCACCGAGGTGGAATGTTCAACGAGGGTTGTCTCCTTTGATCCGACTGCTTCGGCCGAGCAGACGACCTTCTGTAGCGACGCTAGCGGGCGCGATGCGGCACTTCGTTGGCTTCCGCAATGGGCCTCACGGGGCAGGCTCAACACTACCGTCTGCGTGAACATGCACTCTGAGCGGCGCCCGTTGCGCTGAGGTGGCCACACTTCTCATCCACGAATAGGCACTAAGGATCTGCCTTGGCGTGCCGCCGAGGGCTCCGTGGGCGGAGAAGACAACGTCCGCGGGCGTCCACCCACTGGAGAATGGCTCCGCTGCCTCGGTCAAGGCGACAACGAGCTTCCCCCGTGATCCCTGAACACTGAAACCTCTACTGTCGAAGGTGATCGTGATGGGCTCGACACGCCACCTCTCCTCCTCCGGCAATGTCACCGCTATGGGGTAGACTCGCTCCTGTGTCACAAGCGGGTCACTCGCCAGCACTGCCAGTCGGTCCCAGCGCTCTGTCATCTGCAGGTGGGTGCTCAGGTGCAAGATCGCGTACCGGCTCATACCTTCGAGCCCGGCTTCATACTCTCGCCAACATGCATCGCCAAGACGGCGGTCTCCCTCCGATGGCTCTGCACAGAACTCAGCGCTGGCGTCGGGGTCCATCAGCCATTCGGCAAGGGTCTGATGGAACACACGGACCCCTTCTCCGGTTCGGTTCAGGAACTGGGAAAGCGACCGCAGAGCTTTCCTCGCCGTCCGCGCATCCAGACCGGAGGCCGCCAGCAGCAGGTTCTCTGGGACGGGCACTGGTGCGACTGCCAGACAGTCAACAAGAGGGGCCAACTCGGCCTCATAGGATTCCCGACTTCGGAACCGGGTGCGGAACATCCTGTGGTAGAGGCCGTTGAGCTTGCGAGGCATCTCGCCGATCTCATCCAGCCGCAGACGGCACTCGGGATCCGGATCGGAGAGCGCATCCAGGTACATCTTGGCGACAAGGAAGCTCCCCGATGACAGGTCCCCCAGTTTCCCGAGCACTTCCGGGGACGGTGCAGTGATCACCCCCTGCTCAACCAACCCCTCAAGATGTTGATAGATGTAGTCCGAGAGGTCCTTCCTGTTCTCTTTAGCTTGGCTGTTGATCGGCTTGATCGTGGCACCCTCCACGCTGAACCGGGCTTCCACGGCCTGATCGGGCCGACTCGTCACAACGAGCCTCAGCCAGTCCGGCATGCGCTGGATGGAGTCTGCAAGCAGGTCGGGGAGGGCGAACCCCGTCTTGGCGACCGCCTCGTCAAGCCCGTCGATGACGAACACCCATGGCTCTTCCTCACGCAGTTCGTCCCGATGCAGGAGGAGTGGGTCTGAGACCAGTGAGCGGAAGAGCGCGGTCGGAGGGGCGTCCCAGTCAGGCCTGCCGAGCGGAGTGATCTCGCTTCGGTAGCTCTCGTACTGAGCCGCCAGCTGGTAGACCACGGAAGCCAACCATGCCTCGGGGCGGCAGGACGGGGTATTTGAGGCGCTGCAGAAGTGCACACCGCGCACACTCAGCCTGGCCGTCATCTGGGCGGCAATGGCGCTCTTGCCCACTCCGGCATCGCCAGTGACAAGCAGTAGCCTGGACTGAGGTTGCTGGATCCATTCGCGCATTTCGTCGAACAGCCAGTCACGCCCGATGAAGCTCCCGCCATGGAGGGTCAGTTCTTCGGCGAATGGGAGTTCGGGGACCTGCGTCCACCACGGATCACCGTCTTGGGCCGAGGGCCATTCCCGACGCGGCATCTGGCCGCTGCTGGCCACAGCAGCGATGACCGCGGGCAGCTGAGTGAAGGCAGCGTCAGGATCCGCGACCACGTCAAGGTAGTTAAGCGAGATGATCTGGATGGGGGGGTATCACGTCTTCGACGCGTATGGGGATGATCGGGACCTGCAGTGCCTGCGCACAGAGAAACTCGTTCCGGCAGAAGCTCTCTGGCCGCAGGCTCCACTCTGAGAGCAGGGCGAGGAGCATTTCGCTTTCCTCTATCCCCAACTCAATGCGCTGGTCGAACGGTGTCCCGATGGGAATTCCGTTCTCCACGTCGAGCCAGGGGGCGTGACCTTGCTCTCGGAGCCAGGCCGCCATCCTGGCAGCGAATGTCGCCGCCTCGCCCTGTCGCCCGTAACTGATAAACACCCGCAACGCAGTTCCCTCCCTATCAACCCGGTGGTCACTGCTGTGCCCTGCGCAGGCAATCGGGCTGAGAAACCGACACGTGCTCACACGCTGACAACACGTCGGTCTTCGCCGTAGGACGCGTTTGCCCCTTTGCGTGTGCTCGAGCGTGCGTCGCTGCGTGGCGCGCCGGTGTACATCCGCTCCGACAACGGCACGGAGTTCACGGCGAAGGCGGTGCGCAACTGGCTCGACGAGCTGAGCGTCAAGACGCTCTTCATAGAGCCCGGGAGTCTGCGGATCTGCGATCCGCCGGGAGAATGGCTACGTCGAGTCCTTCAACGGCAAGCTGCGCGACGAGCTGCTGGACGGCGAGATCCTCGACACGCTGCGCGAGGCGCAGGTGCTCGTGGAGCGCTGGCGGAAGCACTACAATGGAGAAGCCTTGGCTTCTCAGTGAGACCACACAGCTCGTTGGGCTATCGTCCCCCCGCCCCGGAGGCGCGCCAGCCCTGGGCTCCGGGCTTCGCTCCGCTCAGCCCTCCGCCCAGGGCTGCCTGACCGGCCGCTCAGTACCACACAGCAACTGGTAGCACTCATGGGGGCAGGTCACACGGAGTTGATGACATTGAACCGCATTTCTTCAACGCTCGCTGCATGCTTTGCCGCCCTTGTATGCTCCGTCGCGCAGGCCGGAACGGTACCCTCAGCACGGGTGCCGGCTGTCGCCCAGCCCCCGGAGATTGATGGACAGATCACTGAGGAGTGGAGGTCCTGCACCTCGGTAACGGGGTTCTCGCAGGTGGGGATCAATCGAATTGCGGAGGAGCAAACCCGGGCCTTTATCACATGGGATGACAGCAGATTGTACGTCGCATTTCGGTGCCCGCAGGACGATCCGCCGGTGGTGAACGCTCCAGAGGCCGGACGGGATGCCGCGGTCTACAAGGACGATTCTGTGGAGGTGTTTCTGCAGCCGAACCCGTCCACGCACACGTACTACCATTTCGCCGGCAACGCCGCGGGGCAGGTGCGGGATGAGAAAGGCCGCGACGTCGAGTGGAATGCTGAGTGGGAGTACGCGGCGACCGAGAGCGACGGCGCCTGGGAGGCGGAGTTCGCCATCCCCTGGTCGGAGGTCGGATGCGAGGCATCGCCGGGCGCGCAGATCGGCATCAACCTCGGCCGGGCCCGACAGTCAGGCGTCACCGTGTATTCGAGCTGGTCACCGGTGATGCGCTCCTTCCACGACCCGACCACCTTTGCGGAGGTCACGCTGTCAGAAAGCCCGGCGGTCCGTGTCTCAATGCCGGCGGATGGAGTCGCCGGTGTCGCCGTGAAGGTCATGAATGCCACCGACGCCGCTGTGAGCACAGATATCGCGCTTGAGGTGACGTCCGAACTCACGGCCCCGATGCGTTCCGACAAACACGCTGAAATCGAGCCGGGCGGCACAGTGTCGGTCCGGTGCTCTGCTGGTGATGACCCGGGTCGCTACGGCGTCTCCGTGCTGATTGAGGCTGATGGCCAGACAGTTCTCAGGCAGGCCTGGCAGCAGGATATTGCGCAGGCCATGAACGCCGAGCTGCGCCGTTACTTCTTCCACGACCAGGTGGTGCCTGTCTGCTATATCCCGGATGACCAGGCCGATGCCACCACTGTCACGTGTACGCTGCAGGCCGATGGTAGAGTCGTGGACACGCAGGTTCTCGAGCCGAGCGACCCGGTAGAACCAGCTCACGATCCCCGCGAGCGGCCGAAGCTCGGAACCCGCAGATCGGTCGTGTTTGATATCGCCGAGATCTCCCCCGGTCCGTGCACGGTGCGAATCGATGCCGAAGGCCCCGGCGGAACCCAAACAGCCGTCATCCCGTTTGAGAAGCCGCCCGCTCCACCGTGGCTTGAATGCGACTACGGAACCGAGGACTGTCTGCTGGATCCATGGACGCCTGTGCGCGTTGATGACGCATCGATCTCCTGCTGGGGCCGGGAATACCGTTATGCGGGAACGGGCCTCCCGGTACAGATTATCAACCAGGGCTCCGAGGTGCTGGCCGGGCCGGTGCGCCTCCGGGGACGGGTGGACGGACAGCTCGTCACCTGGCGTCCCGGGCGTTTCGAGGTCACTGACAGCACCGAGACCCATGCTACGCTGGAAGCGTCCTCCGCCGCAGAATCTACCAGAGTCGAAATCCGCACGGACGTTGAGTTCGACGGTCTGGCCTGGACCGATCTGGAGTTGTCGGCCCCGGACCGCCGGCTCGACGAGTTGGCCCTGGAGATCCCGGTCCGGAAGGAAGCCGCCACGCTGTTCTTCGCCCAGCCCATGAACCGGGAGATCGGGGAGGGGAAGCCCTATCCGAGCTGGTCAGGAGCCCCGAACGGTGCGATGACCACCGAGCTTGCGTCGGGGCCGTTCACCAACTACGTCTGGTTCGGCAACGAAGATATCGGGCTGGTGTGGTGTTGCGAATCGCCGCAATACTGGGCGAACCGCAACCCCGATGAGGCAATCGAGATCATCCCGCGAGACGATCACGTCGTGCTGCGGATCAACTTCGTCGATCGCCCCCTGGTGCTCACAGAAGCTCTGAGGCTCTCGTTCGGTCTGCAGGCGACGCCCGTGAAGCAGGCCCGGGAGCGCGCCGCGACGCCCGTGAAGCAGGCCCGGGAGCGCGCCTGCATCCAACCGCAAAGCTACGGGAATGAGGACTGGAGAACCGGGTTGGAGGAGCCGGGATCGGTTGTCTACCCGGCCGCCGGCAATATCGACACCGAATCCGGCAGCCTGCACCTGTGGACGGAGCTCAACTTCGACCCACATGTGGAACTCCGGCCGGGTGTCTCGCGCGCCGCCTACAACCGCGATCTGTTCGTCCTCCTGTGGCCAAATGGCGACGCGTTTGGCTGCCACTGGAACATCGATGACCGGGGCATGCGCGTGCTGGTGCGCGATGGGCCGCCGGAGCTGAACAACTACATCGCCATGATCGCCACCCATCAGCCGGAGTGGCAGGACGGGCAGAAGCATCTCCTCAGCCTCTCCTGGGGTGAAGAGCTGGCCGTCTACATCGACGGGGAGCGTGTGGGCACGAGCAGCTTCCAGGGCATCCTCCCCACTCCGCTGGAGGGCGCGACGCTGCAGTTCGGCGGTCGGCAGGGAAGCGGGTTCATCCTCGATGCGGTGAAGATCAGCGACTCAGAATACACCGGCGGAGAACGGCCGGAGCCGACGGTCGATCCGCATACACTGCTCCTGGACACTCTCGAAGACACCGGAGGCTCCCGGCGCACGAATCCGCTCACGGCCGGTGGTACGCCGGCATTCGGTCAGATACAGGACACCTTCAGCCTGATCGAAGAACCGGACGGCACGCGACTGAAACTCGGCACACGTCCGGAGATGATCAGCTACTTCGAGATGTGGAAGCGCCGTGGCGTGGACTACGTGCGGCTGCATGAGCAGTGGACGGAAACTGAGGGCTATCCGATGACCCGCGAACACAAAGAGGATCTGCACTCCTTCGTCCAGGGCGCGCACGAGGCCGGGCTCAAGGTGATGCTGTACCTCGGCTGCGAGATCGGGGACAACTGCGAGGAATACCGCCTGTATCGCGACGAAATCGTCGTCGAGCCCTGGCTCGAAGGTCAGGGCTACAAACGGCGCGAGCCCCCGCAGATCGGCTACGATTGCGCCTACGTCGGTCCGTGGCAGAACTTCATGCTCTACCATCTGCGTGACCTGATCCGCGAGTTCGACATTGACGCATTCTACCTGGACGGCACCTTCCTGCCCTACTCGGACATGAGCCGGTGGCACGGCGCCGGATATATCGACCGAGACGGCGAGCTTCGCCCGAGCTTCCAGATCCGCGCGATGCGCCGGTGGATCCGCCGGGTGCGGACGATGGTCGAGGAAGAGAAGCCGGGGTTCTGGATCGACATGCACGATTCCTCGGCGATCTTCACGCCCACGAACTCGTTCGGCGACAGCATCTGGAACGGTGAGCAATACGTGCCGGTGATGCGCTCGCAGGGCATCACCCTCCGCGAGTGCCTCTCCCCGGATACCTTCAGGGCCACATTCCTGGGGACCCAGTACGGCTTCCCGACCGATTTCCTGGCCTACGAGCATTTCGAGCAGGCACAGGCCCTCGCGCTGGTGCACGGCGTCCAGGTGCGCAACTGGCAGGACCGGGACATCACCGAGGCGCTGCAGGACTTCGGAGCCGCCCAAGCCGACTGGCATCCGTACTGGGAAAACGGTGACCTGCTGGAGGTGACCGGGCGCGAAGATGTCTACGCCAGCTTCTACCAGAGCGAGGGCGGGGCCGTCCTGCTGCTGGTGTCCAACCTTGGCGAACAGACGGCCGACGTTTCGTTGCGTTTCAACAACGCAGCCCTGGACCGCCAGGTGCAGGGCCCTGTCACCGATGCCCTGAGCGGCGTGCAGATTGGTCGATACGACGGAGAGTTGACGCTGGAATTGAAGCCGTGGCGGCTGCACATGCTCAGAGTCGGCCGCCCCTGAGGGTTGCGTGGCCTTGCCCCCCAGGACGGGTCCAGGTGTCATGTTAGAGTCTGAGGCATCTGGGCTCATGGAGGAGGCAGGGCAATGGCACGTAAGCGGCACACGCCCGAACAGATCATCAACAAACTCAGGCAAGCGGAGGTGGAGATCGCCAACGGCTCGTGTGAAGCCCTCCACCGGTTCGCCATATGGGGTGAGCAGCTCCGCCTCGATCGAACCGCCCCTGGCATCCGCATTGACCAGCATCCGGATCCCCGGGTAGCGCCAGGGCCGGGTCAGCAGCCACCCCTCAGCGTCCCCCGCATCCAGCGAGACCCAGTGGTCCTCGGGCATTCTCGCCAGCATCAGGGAGCAGGTGTCGCTCTCAGGCATCGCGTTCTCCCACTCGTGCCACCAGCAGTGTAGAAGCCGGGTGGCGGTGTAGTAGATGAAGGTCTCTCCGTTGACGACCACCGGACACTTGGACGGGTACACCGCGCCGAAGTCCGGCTCGCCTGGTCGGCCACAGGGGATCACGGGACTGCGGTCCAGGGGGCCGAGTCCACTCGCGCCCGTCGAGGCTGTAGGCCAACTGGACGTCCACGTGGCCCACAATGTCGTCGGGGAACCCGGGGGACCTGTGGTACGACTCGCAGGTCTCATTCACCGGGTGTGTGTGCTGGGTGTTGAGCATGCCCAGGAAGTACCCTTAGTATGGGAAGGGGGCAAGGTTGTAGAAGTTGTACATCTCCGGCGGGTCGTGTTCGTCGGGGACCAGCACACGGCCCAGGTCCTCCCAGTTGACGAGGTCCGGGCTCTCGTAGAGCGAGATATCCCGGGGCAGGTTCGGGACGCGGCGGGTGTAGAGCTGGTACGAGCGCCGGTCGGGGTCGTAGAGAAGCGTCAGCTCGCCGTCGCTGATGCCCCG
>JALGUI010000085.1 GCA_029820915.1 Candidatus Zipacnadia bacterium
TCGTCGGAGTACAGCAGCAGTAGCGCGTACTCCAGCGAGTTCTGCGCCGCCATGTGCCCGGTGAAGCGCGGGAAGAACTCGCTGAACTGGCGCAGCAGCGCGGCGTCGGGGTCGTAGAACCGGTCGCCTACCTTGCGCAGCTCATGGCGCAGGCGAACCCCACGATTGCGCTGCGCGCGCAGCGCGGCATCATCACTCATCGGTGGCCTCCCACTCAGACGCGGCTGAAGTGCCCGAACTCGTCACCGCTGATGGCCTCGATGTAGCTCTTCTCGCGATACTCCGCGACCATCCGCTCGTCGAGCGGGTAGACCCCGAACTCCCGCCCGGCGTCCACCATCGCCCGGTAGTTCTCGGGCTTGACCGCCGGGTGGATGCTATTGCTCGACGCCAGGATATGCCCGCCGCCGGGCGAGGCCTTGGCGATGGTCTCCTTGACCGCCTCGACCACCTGCTCGGGCGTGAAGCGTGACAGCAGCTCCCCGCAGTCCACGTTGCCGCACACCGCGATGCGGTCGCCGTAGGTCTGCTTGACCTCGCCGATGTCCATGTGAGCGATCGGCTCGAGCGGGTCGATGGCGTCTATGCCGGCGTCGATCAGCATGTCGAATATCGGCCAGATGTTGCCGTCGGTGTGCTTGATGAAGGGCACACCGTGGTCGTGCGCCAGCTCAACGATCTCGGCCAGGTAGGGCTGGATGAACTCGGCGAAGTGCGCGGGGGACATCAACGGCGCCTGCCGGTGGCAGTAGTCGTCGCCGGTGAGCGCCACGTCCGCGCCCATCTCCAGCGCCCGCGCCATCACGCGCTTCTTGTAATCGATGACGATGCGCGACAGCTCGTGCACCTTGTCCGGCTCCATGACGTAGTCCATCAGCAGCCGGTCCATCCCGCGCAGGTAGGCCGTGAACTCGAAGCTGTCGTGCCCGAGAAAGACGACCGCCTTGCGGCCGCCGAAGCGCTCGATGACCTGCCCCAGCCGCTCCAGGCGGTGGTCGGCGTCGGGGTCCGGAGCCTGCCGGCTCGCCAGGTCGTCCCAGCTTCCCAGCGGGTGCCCGGCCGGGTACGGGATCTCGTCCTCGCCGTAGCCCCAGACGATGCCCCACTCGTCGCGCTTGTGGGTGTCGTCCACGTCCTCCATGATCTGGTTCTCGACCACCGTGATCCCGTCCAGCTCGGCATCGACCAGGTCGTCGTACGTGGCATCGGGCCCGTACAGCGCGTGCACGACCGGGTCGTTGACGATCAGCTCCCAGATGGGTACGCGGTCAGGCTGCTCGCGGCGCAGGGCCGTCATGAATCGCTCGCGACCGGTCATCTCATTCACGGGCGTGTTCCTCCTCTGCCTGGCGGCTGGCCGTCCGCTGCTTCGTTTCGGCGGCGGCGCAGTGAATCCCTACCGCCCACGCGCACAAACGGGCCCGCGGCCTTCGCCACGGGCCCGGGTCCATGAGCGCTCATCGGTCTCACATCACCGGTGCCGCGTCGCGCTCGGCCGCCATGGCGCCGGCGAGGAACTTGAGCAGCACGTTGGCGGTAGGGATCGCCGCGCCCTGCTCCATCGCGGCCCCGACCGGGCTGACGCCACCCGCGACCGCCGGCATGAAGTGCCCGGGATCGGTGCCCAGGCTCTTGGCCGCCGCGATCGACATGGCCGTCTCGCCGTAGCCCGCTCCCGCGGTGCGCACGGCCCGCACCGCCGCCTCGGGCACCAGCAGGAAGTGCGCGGTCTGGCGATCGTAAAGCGCCTGCAGGCTCGGCGTCGCCGACGTACCCAGCAGGTTCAGGCGCGCCACCAACGCGTGCGCGCGCGCCTTCACGCTCTGCCTGCGCGCGCGGTTGACCGCGTGCAACGCGTCGATGCCGAGCCGCTGCGTGTGCGTCGCGGCATCGCGCAACTGGTCGGCCAGCAGGCTGTTCGGGTCCCTGCGCCGGACGATCATCTCCATCAGCGACGTCACGTCCCGGGCCGCCGACTGCGCGGTGCGCACCTCGGCAATGGTCCCCGGGGCCTCCGCCATCGCCAGGTCCAGCGTCGAGGTCGCGCGCCTGAGCTCGGCGATGGCCGTGCGCAGAGCCGGCACGTCCTCCGGGTTGCCCGTGCCCGCCTGCGCCGCCTTCAGGGCGGCCTCGCACTCGCCCAGCAGCGCCCCGACCTCCGCGCCGACCTCATCCAGATCCCTGTTCACGCCCTCGAGCACGTAGACCGACTCAGTCGCGCGGGTGATCGCCGCATTGCCCCGCACCACAAGCTGCTTGGCGCCCTCCTCGATGTCCACGTCCGACTCGGCCAGGTCCAGTAGCCGCTCGTTGATGCCCCTCACCACCCCGACCAGGCTCTCGATCTCGCTGCCGGTCGCGGCGCCGTAGGCCCGCCGGCTGCCGTCGGTCTGCGCGGCCATCGCCTGCACCTCGCCCACGCGGGCGAGCAGCTCGCCCGCGTGCGCCCGGCCCGCGTCGCCGATGCCTGCCGGCGTCGGGCTCTGCGCGTCCGCGAGCGCCGCCAGTTGCCGCTCGGCATACTCGCCGTCGGCCTTCGCGTAGTGCATCCGCGCCAGCGAGACCTGGCCCTGGGCCGCATAGGCGTCACCCAGCAGCGTCTGCGCGTCGGCCAGCCGCGGCGCCACATCGGTCGCCTTCATCAGGAACCGTGACGCCATCGCCGGCCGCCCTCGCAGCAGATAGCCGCGCCCGATATGCAGCAGCGACTCAGCGCTGCTCATGTCCAGCTCGGCCCGCTCGAGCTGCCGCTGGATGCGGCGCTCGGTGGGCGGGTGGGTCATGAAGTAGATCTCCCAGCTCGCCGGGCGCCGCTTCTCGATGTCCGTCATCAGGCGATGGAAGAACGCCAGGCCCGCGTGCGGGTCGTAGCCGGCGCGGTAGGACAGCCGGGTGCCGGCGTCATCGGCCTCATACTCATCGACGCGGCTGTAGCGCAGCGACAGCAGGCCCAGGCCGATGCCCATGATATCGCCGACCGTCTCGGACTCGCCGCTGATGATCTGGACGAGGACCCCCCACAGCAGGCCGCGCTTGAGCGAGTGGATGGAGTCGCGGGCGACCACGTGCCCGACCTCGTGAGCGAGGACCATCCAGACCTCGTCCTCGGACTCGCAGAAGTCGAGGAAGCCGCCGGTCACGTAGATGTGGCCGTAGGGCGCCGCGAAGGCGTTGACCAGGTCCGTCCGGATGACCTTGAACTTGTAGGGGATGCTCTGCCGGCGACTGTGGCTGACGGTCGTGTGCCCCGCCCAGCTCAGCCACTCGTTGATCAGCGGGTCGCCGTCCACGTCGTAGGCGCTCTCGATCGAAGCCGACGAGGCCTGACCGAGTGCCTTCTCCACGTCGTCCTCACCGCAGCCGGACGCCGCGAGCATCAGCGCAACGGCCGCGGCGGCCGTCAGCGCGACCCGCAGCGTTCTCCAGTCGCGCGCCACTGTCATCTCTCGCCACCTCCGCACACCACGCCCGAGGGCGCGTCGTCACCCGCCCGCTCTGCATCGCATCGCGAATGGCGGTCAGCGTCGCTGGGCCACGTACCGGTAGGCGCTGTCGGCCGCGATGGCCGCATCGCCCACCGCCGTCGTGACCTGCCGCAGCGGCGTGTCGCGCACATCGCCGGCCGCGAAGAGCCCCGGCTGAGACGTGCGCATCCGTTGATCTGTGACGATGAAGCCGTCCTTGAGTTCCACCAGGTCCGACACGAACCCCGTGTTGGGGTTGTAGCCGATCGCCACGAACACGCCGGTGACCGCGAGCTCGAAGTCCTCCTGTGTCTTCTTGTTGTGCAGCACAAGCGCGGTTACCGCATCGCTACCATGGATCTCGGCGGGTATGGTGTCCCAGACGATCCTGATCTTCGCCGTCGCGAAGGCGCGCTCAGCCAGGATGTCATCTGCGCGCAGCTCATCGCGGCGGTGGATAACGTAGACCTTCTCCGCGATGTCGGCCAGGTACAGCGCCTCCTCGATGGCGGTGTTGCCCCCGCCGATTACGGCGACCGTCTCACCGCGGTAGAAGAACCCGTCGCAGGTGGCGCAGTAGGATACACCCTTGCCGAACAGGTCGCGCTCGCCCGGTACCTTCAGGCGCTGCGGGCTCGCGCCCGCCGCCAGGATCACGGCCGTCGCCAAGTAGTCGCCCTCGTCGCAGTGCAGCCGCCAGCGCTGGCCCTCGCGCGTGATCCTTCTCACCTCGGCGCTCTCGAACACCACGCCGAAGTTCTCCGCCTGTTGCGTCAGCCGCATGATCAGCTCGGCCCCGCTGATGCCCTCGGGGAATCCGGGGAAGTTCTCGATGGTCGTTGCGGTGGCGGTCTGCCCGCCCGGCGCGCCCAGCGTCAGCAGCGCGAGGTCGAGTCCGTAGCGGATGGCGTACATGCCGGCGGTCAGTCCCGCGGCCCCGCCGCCGACGATCACCACTTCGTGGTCCTTCACCTCAGGCACAACGATCCTCCCTCTCAGGCCCGGACGGATGCCGGTCCGTCGCGCAGTCGTGTCACGTGAGAAGCTGGGCTCGCCAGCATTCTACCACACCCGCGCTTCCCCTGGAAAGCAGCGAGGCGGCCGTCGCCGGCCGCCCTGCGCACTCGCCCGTATTCTCCCCTGCGGCGGCAGCTACCGCCTCGGCTCCTCCGTCGTGTACACGAACTCCACCGGCCCGATGACCACCGTGTCACCCTCCTCGACGCCGGCGACGCGCAGGGCCTCCAGCACGCCCTGCTCCTCGAGCTGCCTCTGGAACCACGCCACCGCCTCGTCGGCGTCCATGTCCACGGTGGCCGCCAGGTTCTCGATGCGCGTGCCGCTGACTTCCAGGGTCTCCTCGTCCACCCGCCGCGCCGACAGCTCTCGCCGCGGCAGCGCCGGGATCTCCAGCTCCATCTCATCCTCCGGCACCGGCTCGGGCTCCACCGTGTGCCCGCGCGCGAACAGCCGCTCGCGCACGTGATCCAGCAGCGGCTCGACGCCCTCGCCGGTCGCCGCCGAGATCGGGAAGACCGCGCGGCCCTCGGCCTCGAGCGCCGCCCGCAGCTCCGGCACGCGCTCCCGGCCGTCCGGCAGGTCGATCTTGTTGAGCGCCACGATCTGCTCGAGCCGCACCAGCCGCTCATCGTAGAGCTCGAGTTCGCGGTTGATGTCGCGGAAGTCCTGCAGCGGGTCGCGGCCCTCCAGCGCGCTGGCGTCGAGCATGTGCACCAGCAGCTTGGTGCGCTCGACGTGCCGCAGGAACTGGTCCCCCAGCCCGACGCCCTCGTGCGCTCCGACGATCAGTCCGGGCAGGTCGGCGATGACCATCGTCGTGAAGTCCTCGAACTGCACCACGCCCAGGTTCGGCTGCAGCGTGGTGAACGGGTAGGGGGCGATCTCGGGCTTCGCCGCCGACACGCGGGCGATCAAGCTCGACTTGCCGACGTTCGGGTAGCCGATGATGCCCACGTCCGCCAGGAGCCTCAGTTCCAGTCGCAGGTGCCGCTCCTCGCCCGGCGCGCCGAGCTGGCAGAAGCGGGGGGCCTGGCGGCTGGGGGTGGCGAAGGATGCGTTGCCCCGCCCGCCCTTGCCGCCGTGGGCGACGATCATGTGCTGTCCGGGCGCGACCAGGTCGGCGACCTGCCGGCCGAGGTCGAGGTCGTGGACCACCGTGCCGGGCGGCACGGGCACGACGGCGTCCTGCCCGTTGCGCCCGCTATGTTTCTTGGAGGTGCCGCTGCGGCCGCGCTCGGCCTTGAATACGTCGCGGTACCTGAAGTCGAGCAGCGTGCGCATGTCGGGCTTGACCGCCAGGACTACGGCGCCGCCGTCACCGCCGTCACCGCCGTTGGGCCCGCCGCGCGGCTCGAAGGCCTCGCGACGGAAGCTCACCGCGCCGTCGCCGCCCTTGCCCGCCCGCACCGTGATCTCCGCTTCATCGATGAACATGGCTCCTCCCGTCACCCGCCCCCCCCAAATGCAGACCGCCGGCACGAACCGTGCCGGCGGTCGAACGCATTCGATGGATCGCCGGGCCGCGCCTACGAGGCCACCTGTGCCTCGTCATCCCAGACGTGCACAACCTTGTTGCGGCCCTTCTGCTCGAACTCGACGACGCCGTCGATCTTCGCGAAGATCGTGTCGTCGCTGCCGATGCCGACGTTGCGGCCGGGCCGGAATCTCGTGCCGCGCTGGCGGACGATGATGCTGCCGGCCGTTACCTGCTGTCCCCCGTAGCGCTTCGTGCCCAGTCGCTGACCGCGACTGTCACGACCGTTTCGAGTGCTCCCCATTCCCTTCTTGTGTGCCATCGCTGCCCGCTCCCGTCGGCATCAGTATGCGTGCGACCGCGCCTCGCCCGCTCAGCCCGTGATCTCCATGACATGCAGGGCCGTGAAGTCCTGCCGGTGGCCGCGCCTGCGGCGATAGCGCTTCTTCGCCTTGAACTTGACGACCTTGATCTTCGGCCCGCGCCCCTGCTGCACGACGCGCGCGACCACGCTCGCGTCCTCCAGGTAGGGCGTGCCCACCCGCGTCTCGCCCTCATCGTCCCGGACCGCGAGCACCTTGTCCAGCGTGATCTCATCGCCGGTCTCGGCGCCGAGCTTGTCCACCTTGACAACGCCATTGGGCTCCACCATGTGCTGGCGGCCGCCGACTTCAACTATCGCGTACATGCTCCTGCTCCTCAGACTGCTGCTCGCCCCACAGGCCAAAACAAACAGACGACGGCCCACGCAGGCGCCATCGGCTGCCGGACTGTTATTCTAACGGATTGGCGTACGGGCGTCAAGAGAGTGACGCCCGCAACTGCGCTTCAGCCGTCCGAGCCCAGCGCGCGGTCACGTGACCAGTGCCTGGAACTCGCGCTCTACCTCAGCATCGCAAGCGATGTCGACGATAGCGTCCGACTCCTGCTCAACTATCCGGCGAACCCGCCCAATCTCGGCTTCGTTGACTCCGGGCGTTGGTGCGACCAAGGCGACACGGGAAAGGTCGCTGCGACGTGTCTGAGCAGCCTTCATGAAGCACCACAGTACGTCATGCACGGCGCGCTGCCCGATCTCGGTGTCCATACTCGCAGCGGTCACTGACACCCTCTTGTAGAGACGCAGTAGCCCGTTCTCATACGCGTAGGGGAAGACCAACTCCTCGTGGACATGGCCGACGGCGACTGTGAGGGGATAGCGTGCGCTCCAGTGCGGGTTCTCGTTCAGCCGATACGTGGAGATGATCGAGGCCATTCGGGCCGACCAAGTCTCCTCGGCTGCGTCCGTCTCGGCGCCGCTGTCAACCAAGCGACGGAAGAGGAAGTTCACCAGGTCCGAGCCGCGTGCGCCTTCATCAGGTATGACCGTTGGCTCGCCCATTTCGACCGCGTAGTTGGCGCCACCGTAGACGCTCAGTGCCTCAACGAACGCGGCGTCGCCTGGATCCACCTGCTCACCGGTGACCGGATGGGCTACCCCACGCTCCATGGCGCGAGTCCAGAAGTGGTACCACTCCTTATACGTCTCCGAACTCGCGAATCTGCGGAGGCTACGGCCATCAATCGGTCTATCTTCGGCCTCGACTGTGAACCTGTGATGCCATCGCCCCTCGCGCGAATCGAAAAGCATGATCCCGACATTCCGCGGCTCGCGGCGGATAGGATCGTCAACGTACTTGACGACGAGGTAAGTGTCATTCATAGATCATACCTCCCTGCTGAAGGCCTCGGAAGACACCATGATCAGCTGCCTCCCGCAACAGACCACCGAGGCGCTCTCGCCGCACGCGCAGGAACTCCTCGAGCGCGTCCGCTTCTGGGTCCGTAATGTCACCGTATTGCTGGGCCGTGCGGGCTGCGTTCTCTATGTACCAATCGGGGATTCCCCGAATTCGCTCGATCCAAACGTCCAGTAGACCCCCATCCTCGATGACGTCTAGCAGGCAATGCCTGTTCCCACCAAGGGAACCATCGATCACGATAGATTGCGCTGCTCGCGACAGCTGCTGCACCCCGGCGTCGGCGGTCATCCCCAGCAGACTGCGGTCATGGTCGAATATGCTGAGGCGCTTTGGCGTACTCCGGATGACGGCAGCGATGTTGCGGCGGTGCCGATCGAAATTGGCGATGTACGCATCGAAGACGATGACGCCAGCCGCTGCATCGGGGAAATGCGTCACGACTTCATCGGGGAACACCGGCGGCAGTTGTTCCCCGGTCAGGTTGAAGTTCAGGCTCAGGAAGTAGGTCTCGTCATCCCGATCGGCCATACAGTGAGGTGGTACGGGAAGGCAGAGGAGCTCGGCAATGCGGCCAGCCACATGCTCGTTGGCCACGAGATAGGGAGACTGCGGGTTGTTGCGCTTCACGTATGCGTGCAGCGCGGCTGTCGTCGCCCTATTGACGCCGGTCCCAGCGACCGCGCTATCCCAGTTCAGCACACGGTATCTTGCGCCGTCTTCGTTCATGCCGACCCCCACACGAGACGTGCTTGGTGCCATTCACGGTACCCCAACAAGAGCAGCATGCGCGCCAACAGCCACCTGCCGCGTATCCGGCAGCGCGCAGGGCCTACCCGTCCGCCCCCAGCGCCTCCTCCAGCTCCCTCATGCGCCGCTCCAGGCGCGACTGGCGCAGGGCGTTAGTCAGGTCGCCGCGCGTGCGCTCGACCGCGCCGCGCGCCTGATCCGTGCGCCGCCGCAGGCCCTTGGTCACAGCGTCGGGGTAG
>JALGUI010000086.1 GCA_029820915.1 Candidatus Zipacnadia bacterium
GTGTCGCCAGCCGTGGGTGCCGCCGGAGCTGAGGGCGGTCTCGTAGCCGAGGTTGCCGCCGTGCGCGTCGCCCCAGCGGATCGACAGCTCCATCCCGGCGCCCGGCGGCGCGTCGTAGTTCAGGTGGTAGCGGGTCATGGGCGTGCCATCAAGCTCGAACCGGGCCGCCTCGGTAACTTCGGGCGGCATGCCGCTGATGGCCTCCACCGCGCGGTGTTGCATGGCCGCGGGGACCTCAACGATCATGCGGTAGCCCTCAGAGCTGACGTCGGGGGCGAGGTGGACGTAGAAGCGCATGAGCTGGGCGGAGCCGCGCGGCAGGTGGAAGGTGGTGAGCTTGGGGAAGAGCGGCGGCCTCGGCTCGCCCACGTAGAGCCCGCAGACCAGGAAGCATTCCTCGGCGTCCTCGGGCCAGCTCGCGACGTCATCGGCGCCGGCGAGTTCCCAGTCCACCGGGTCGATGGCGGTCTGCCAGCCCTCATCCGGCGCATCGGTCCGGCGCAGCCATGAGACGGGGAGCGCCCTGCCGGCGGCGGTGATGGTCGGCCGCACGGCGGGGGCCTCGCCCTCCGCCCGCGCGTGGATGGCGACGACGGTGAGGCCCGACTCCAGCTTCGCGTCCGCCGGTCCGCCGGCCAGAGACACGGCTTCGCCGCCGACGAAGGCCTCGACCTGCGCGTCGGTCGCGTCCACGCTCAGCCGCGCCACGCCGGCGGCAACGGTCATCGGAATGGCCGCCGAGCGCTGCACCACCTCGTCGCCCTGCGCCAGCTCGAAGGTCGCCTCGACGCGTCCGGTCTGCCGCACCTCGTCAGGCAGAGCGATGCTCAGCGCGTGGTCGCCCGGTCCCCGGAGGGCGCCCGTGCTTAGGCTGTCGCCGGAGGCCAGCGTCCCGCGCAGGGCGGTGGCGTCGTCGGCCGCGCCGGCCACGGTGGCCATGAGCACGGGGCCCTCGGCGGTCAGGCCGATGCGGGCGCTCGTGATTGCCGGGCCGGTCTCGGCGAAGCGCAGGTCGCCGAACTCGGCGGGCTGGTGAAAGGCGCCCTGCAGGCCGCTCCAGGTGGAGAGCTCCTCGACGGCGGTGCGCTCACGGGCGAAGTTGCCGCGCCACTCTCCGGCGGGCGAGGCGCCCAGGCTGGCGAAGCTGACGGAGAGTTCGAATGCGTAGCTCTTGGTCCCCCGCCGGGCGGCGACCACGCAGTCGCCGTCCCACGGCTCACCCAGACTCACCGCGTCGTAGAGAGTGCCGATTGAGTTGACCGCGAGATGGAAGTATCGCTCGCCTGGGGGTCGCAAGAAGATCTCGACGCAGTCATCAGTGAAGACCGCCGAGTCGCGGCCGGTCTTCTCGGCGCGCACCAGGTCGAGCATGTTGAGCACCGGATCGAGATGGCCCTCCATGGCCTCGACGCCCAGGTAGAGGCGCTCATCGTCCCAGCAGACGCGCACGATGGTCTGCTCTCGCGGCAGCGCGTGCGCGCTATTGAGGATGAAGGGCGAGGTGGTGCAGGCGCTTCGCCAACACGCGTCGCCCAGGTCGCCGTCGATCTGCGGCGGGGTGGCTGCGCGGTACGCGGTCAGCAGGGGCTGGGCGACGGCCGCCGAAGCGGCGGCCAGCACGATGATCATCGCGGCAAGCGTGCGCATGGTTCGAGCGCTCCTCTGTCGTGTAGTGGCCGGGAGTCGGCGCGGGTGTGCCGCAGATCGGGGCGGCCGGAGGCGTTACTCCACTTCGACGCCCAGGTCCTCGACGGTGAAGAGCGCGGTGAAGTCGTACCCGGCCTCGACGACGGCCTCGCGGCCGCCCTGGAGGCGATCCACCATGGCCAGGACCTCGACCACCTTGGCGCCGCGCTCCTCCTCGACGGCCCGCACGGCGGCCAGGGCCGAGCCGCCGGTGGTGATGACGTCCTCCAGCACGACCACGCGCGCGCCGCTCTGCAGCGGCCCCTCGACGCGCTGCTGGGTGCCGCGCTTGTTGCGCTCCTTGCGGACGATGAAGGCATCCAGCGGCCGGCCGTGGCAGACGCTGAGCGCGGCGACGGCGCCGGCGACGGGGTCGGCGCCGACGGTCATGCCGCCCACCGCGTCCACGTTCATGCCCTCGAGTTGATCGAGGATGACGCGCGTGAGGCAGTAGAGGCCCTCGCCCATGAGCGTGATCTGGGTCTTGTCAACGAAGTAGCTGCTGGTCTGGCCGGAGGCGAGCACGAAGTGCCCGTACTTGATGGCCCGCTCGATTAGCAGGTCCCTCAGGCGGATGCGCAGGTCGGCCACGTCGGAGGCGGGGCCGACTCTCGCCATCATCACCAGCTCCTTGGGAGGGGCACGTGACCGCCCACCTCGGGCAGGACCAACTTGACGAAGGCGGATGTGTCGAGAATGTAGGAGGGCATGCTATCGGTCGCGGTCGGCGCGGATGAGCGGGGTGGAGGACGAGAACGGGCCGCCGTGGTGCTCCTCCAGCCGCTTCCTGAAAGCGAGAGCCGCCTGCACCGCTTCGAAGGCCTCGACACGTCCGGGCGGTAGAAGCGCTGCGGCGAGGACGATGCGCCGCTCGATTCCGGTGACCCGGGCCACTTCGGCCACGCGGGTCGTCAGCAACTCGCCAGATTCACCGGGCTCCTCGGGCGGCGGGAAGCGCGTTAGCACTTGCTCCGCGAGCTGCTCAGCAGGCACTCCGACCCGGCGTGCCATCTCGAGGAATCGTCGGCCCCGGCCCTCGAGTTCGTTGAGCAATATGGTAGTGTCAGCCATGCGTGTCCACTCCGCGGACGGATTCACTGCGCCTGCGCGAGGTCCTTGACCACCTGGAGGGTCTGCGGGTTGGTGAACAGTCGGTACAGCGCGCCCCACGCGATCTTCCCCGACTCGGCCCCCGGATCGAGCGAGGGCATCAGGCCCAAGCGCTCCACGAGGTCGCCGGCGATATCCCACGAGTTGTCCCGCCAGTCGTCCTCGGACAGCATGCGCACGCGGTCGGTGTGATCGAGGCAGACGCGATGGGCGAGGTCGAAGTCGGCGGTGTCGGGTGGGAAGTAGATGGCGACGTAGTCGTTGATGATGGGCGAGCGCCCGGTGACGAAGTTGAAGACGTCCAGGTGCTTCACGCGCTCGAGCATGCGCTCGGCCTCCTGGATGCGCCCCATGGCGATCTGCTGCATGCGCAGCCGCTCCTGCAGCAGGTCCTCGGTGCGGACCGCCTCGGGCGCCTGCCAGCTCAGCATCGCGTTCTGCTCGGCGGTGAAGTAGTCGGCGATCACCCGCATCTCCTGATCGACGCCGCGATAGAGCCCGAGCTGCGCGCTCCTGCTCTGCTCGCGGTAGCCGTCGAGGGCCGCCTGCACGTCGGGGGGAAGCTGCTCGCCCCCGGCCAGCAGCGTGCGCGCCCGGCTCAGAATGCCCGCCGTCGCCTGCAGCCGCTGCTCCTGGTCCGCCTCATGCCGCGTGACGATCGACTGGACACGCTCCAGCGGCGTACTCATGAACTCGGCCTGCGACGTCTGGAGGCCGATGCGTGTGAAGAAGCTGAGGGCGTCGGCCCGGGCCATGGCGTCGCCCAACTCATCGGCCGGCGCGACGCCGGCGGCGGCCAGCGCCAGGCACATCACCAGCGTCCTCATCGTGGCTCCACAGGTCATCATTCCACCTCACCCCCGCCGCCCTGGCGGACCAGCTCGATGACGCCCGGAGTCCGCGGGCTGCGCAGAAGCTGCATGACGTCGTCCCACGACACGATGCCGCCGCCCGCCGACTGCACGATGCCCAGCGCCGCCTCGATCTGTGCGGGCAGGCTCTCTCGCTGCTCCTGGTACTGAGGGGGCGTCCAGACGCGGACGCGCTCGAACATGTCGAGCAGGTTGACGGTGATCGGCTCGAGGTCAGGGGAGTCCGGCCCCGCGATGGCGGTGGCTATGCGCGTGGCTTCGACGGCGGCGAGCATCTGGTACTCATCCGGCATCAGGTCGCGGATCGCGTCCAACTCCACCGCGACGAACTCGCCCACGCTCTCGATCCCACCCATCCGCTGTGTGCGAGCCTGCCGCTGTTCGGCCGCCTGCTGGCTCTCAACGACGCCGCGCTGGTTGTCGCTCAGCGCTCGCACCAGGCTCCAGCCCGCGTCGGCCTCGGCCTCGGCGAGCCGGCGCAGAGCGTCGCGCAGCTTTGAGACGGCGTTGTCGGCGGCGCGCTTCGAGCGGCCCGGCACGCGCCCACCGCTCACCCAGGCGCTGGTGACGGCCTCGAAGTCGTCCTGGTACTCCTCCCACAGCTCGCCGCGCAGCTCCGCAACGCCCTCGCGTTCGGCGAGCACGTCCTGGTTGAGCTTGTGCAGGCGGTCGAGCTGCTCCTCGGTCAGGCCGAGGATGCACACGGTGGTGAGGAGTTGGACGTCTTCGTAGAGAGCCGCCGCGTCGGAGGGACCCGACGCGCCAGTGTCCTCGTACGTATCGCCGGGGTCCAGGCCCTGGGCCGCCGCCGAGGCGGCTACGAGAGCCACCGGTAGGGCCAGTATCCACCACCTGACCATCGCGTGACCACCCTCCGCGCTCGCCTCACGCCGTCGGAGGCCGTGCTGGGGCCGCCGGGCGAAGTGCTCCGCGGGCAGTTTAACACAGGCCGAGGGCAGGGTCAAACGGCGGGTACGAAAGCGACGACAGGTACGACAGCCACGGCACAAGCGACATGGCACCGGCAGCACACCACAACCACGAGGAGCCGCAGGCCTTCTCAGGGCCCCAACGGCCATCTCGGCGCCGGGGGCGCCCGGAGTCGGTCAGTCCACCATGAAGAGGCGTGTCCTGGTCACGATGTCGGCAAGCATGCCGATGGCGCCGAGGACAAGCGCGCAGATGATCAGCAGCAGTTCGGCGTCGGCGATGTTGTTGTAGACGGCCATGTTGTAGATGGCCTTGCCCACCCCCGCGAGGCCGATGATCGCGGCGACGGGCAGGTAGACTTTCAGGGGGTTGAACAGCGAGATGGTGCGCAGGATGAGCACGATGAAGTTCCAGGTGTCCTGGATCGGGCGGATTTTTGAGCGCCCGGTGCGCTGGTGGTAGTCGATGGGGATGAAGTCCACGCGCCTGCCGCTGGACATCATGGCGAGCGTGATCGTCGTGGTAAAGGAGAAGCCCTCGGGCAGAATGCCGAACAGGCGCAGCGCATCGTCGCGCCGGAAGGCCCGCAGGCCGGAGTTGAGGTCGGGGATCTCAGACTCGGACAGGTAGCTGGCGAGCGCGGTGAGGAACCACTTGGCGGGCCTGCGCAGCGGCGGGATCCTGACGTTCTCGCCGGTGCGCGCCCCCACGGCCATGTCGGCGCTCTCCATCGCGGCGACCAGGTCCGGGATGCGGTCGATCGGGTAGGTGCCATCGGCGTCGGAGATGACGATGATCTCGCCATCGGCGTCGCGGATGCCGGTCTTGAGCGCGGCGCCGTAGCCGCGGTTGTGGTCGTGCTCGAGCAGCCGGATGCCCTCGATCTCGCGCAGCTTCTCGCCGGTGCCGTCGGTCGAGCCGTCATCGACAACGACGATCTCGGCCGAGAAGTCGGCCGCGTCGAGCACGCTACGAAGTTGCTGCATGCACTCGACGATGGCGTCGGCCTCGTTGTAGGCGGGCACGACCACGGTCACGTGCGGGCCATCTCGGTCGCCGCGGCTAGCCATTGGAGGCATCCTCCCGGCCACTGGTGCAGTCATCATCCTCGCCGGGCTGCTCGGCATCCTTGGTGAGCCGGAGCCACAGGCTCTTGGTGAACATGTTCCCCTCCACCGACTCGACACGGAAGCCCACATCCTCGACCATGCGCAGGATCAGGTTCCGCGAGAAGTGTGTCCAGTGGACAGTGCGATCCTTCTTGAAGGGCAGGGACATGTACCAGTGCCACGCGGAGTCCAGGTCCCAGACGATGTTTACCAGCGTGATGGGCAGGAAGCGCGCGTTTGGCAGCACCAGCCTGAACGTGCCGCCCGGCTCGAGCACCCGGTACACCTCACACAACAGCTTGTAGGGCTGCTTGACGTGCTCGAGCGAGTGGTCGGAGGCAACGAACTCGACGCTGTCATCCTCGAAGGGCAGCCCCTCGTCGCAGTCGTGCAGGATGTCCGGCTCGTAGTTCGGGTTGACGTCGAGGCCGATGCACCCCGGGTACTTCTGATCGGGGGCGCCGCAGCCGATGTCGATGCGCAAGCTCAATCCCCTCCTGTACCGGCCGTCAGGCCGGGGAGCGATGCCATGCTACGAACTGCCGCAGCCCGTCGGCCAGCGTCCACTGTGGCTCCCAGCCCAGCAGCCGCTTCGCCTTCTCGACATTGGCGTAGGTGCGCGGCACATCGCCGGGCTGCATGTCAAGCACCTCGACCACCGGCTCAACGCCCACCACCTCGCCGACGGCCGCTATCATCTCATCTAGTCTTATCGGCGACGAGTTGCCAAGGTTGATGATCTCGTACTGCAGGTCACTGTCGTGGGCGGCGATGACGCCCCGGACGATATCGGCGACGTAAGTATAGTCGCGGCTGCTTGAGCCGTCGCCGTATTGCGGGATCGGCTCGCCCGCCTCGAGCAGCCGCACGAACTTGCTGATGGCCAGGTCGGGGCGCTGCCGCGGGCCGTAGACGGTGAAGAATCGCAGCAGCACCATCGGGATGCCGTACAGGTGGTGCCAGGTGTGGCACAGTGCCTCGCCGGCCACCTTGGTGGCCGCGTAGGGCGAGATGGGTTGGTCGATGCGCTGGTCCTCGCCGAAGGGCACGTGATTCGCCGCCCCGTAGACGGACGAGGATGAGCCGAACACGAAGCGCTCCACGCCATGGCTGCGCGCGGCTTCGAGCAGCGCCACGGTGCCCTCGACGTTGGTGCGGGCGTAATCGATGGGCTGCCGGATCGACGGGCGCACGCCGGCCCGGGCGGCCAGGTGGATCACGCCGCGCACCGGGCCGTCGCTGAAGGCCGTCCCCAGGGCCTGCGGATCGAGGATGTCGCCCTCGACGAGCCGGAAGCCGCCGCTGTCGAGAAGCTGCGCGATGTTGCGGCGCTTGATGGCGGGATTGTAGTAGGGGTCGAAGTTGTCGATTCCGACGACGCAGTCGCCGCGGGCCACGAGCGCCTCACACAGGTGCGACCCGATGAAGCCCGCCGCGCCGGTGACGAGCACCGTCCGACTGGATGCGTCGCTCACTGTTGTGGTTCCCGTCCTCGCGCGGCTGCAGGTCGGAGTAAAGGCACGGCCCGGCCGAGCGGCCCGCGCGAGAAGTATACACGTTTGCCCCCGGCCGCGCAAACCGGCAGGGGATTCCGTCGGCCCCGTGAATATGGGGCTGCGGCCGCTGCGGCAACCCGATCGCAGTGCGCCGTGGCGAGGGATGCGGAGAGATGCAGATCGACCTCCTGACCAACTGCCTCGGAGACCAGAACCTCGCCGGGCCGGCACGTTGGGCGGCCCAGAACCGCTTGGCGGCCCTCGAGGTCGGACCCTCGATCCGCCTCGACCCGAGCGCTTCCCAGGCGGTGCGCCACGCCGGCGTCGAGATCGCCGCCCTGGTCTTCTGCCGCGACCGCTCAGCGACGGTCGAGGAGGGTTCATCATGCGCGCCATCTGCTGCGCCGCACTGCTGACCGCGTCATCTCTGCTCGCCGCCGCCCAGCCCGCCGGCATGGTGGCGAACGGCTCGTTCGAGGTCGTCGAGGAGAGCCTGCCGACCGGCTGGCGCATCACCACGGACCTGGCCTCGATCGAGACGGGCGACGCCCCGGACGGCGAGCGCTGGCTGAAGCTCGTCAAGCCTGAGGGCGCCTCGCACACCCTCGCGACGCAGCGCCTCGAGGTCAAGCCGAACACCGGCTACCGCCTGCGCGCGTACCTGCGCGCCCCACGGGCCAGCTACTACTCGCTCGTGGCCTACGATGCGGTGTTGAACGGACTCGCGTCCAAGAGCACGGGGTGGGCTGTCGTCGGCGAGTGGCTGGAGTTGGAGCTGGACTTCCGCACGCGCGAGACCGACGCGGTCGTCAACGTCGGCCTACTCGGCTGGGGGGCCGAGGCCCACTGGGACGCCGTGCGGATGTGGGAGGACGACTCGGTGCGCATCGGCGACGTGACGCCCGTGGTCAACGAGCTCGCCGACCCCACGCAGGTCGAGCGCGAGCGCGGCTTCATGGTGTTCGGGCGCAAGGCCAACGACTTCGTCCCGGCGCGCTATGCGCCCACGCGCTGGGACTGCCACACGCCGATCAGGGGCGCCTGCCCGCCCGGCGAGTTCGAGACGATCGTGGTGGGTATCCACGCGCTGCGCGATCTGGAGGGCGTGCACGCGGAGGTCGGGGACTTCTGGCCTGACCGCTGGCGGGCCACCCAGCCACCGATCGAGGCGGAGTTGCTGCAGGTCGGCTACGGGAAGCAGGCGCTGAACTCGCAGGCGTACGTTCGCCACCCGCTGCTGCTACTGCCACCCCACCCCATCGACGTGCCCGCGGGAGACACGCTGCAGTATGCCGTCCGCGTGCGCGTGCCCGAGGACTACCCACGGAAGACCAGGGCGCTTCGTGTGGACGTGCGAGTCGGCGATTCGCAGCGGACGACGATCCAGGCCATCGTGGACGTGCCGCGCGTGAGGCTCGACCCGGCGCAGGCCACGTTCTTCATGTACTACTCGGACAGCTATCTGCCCG
>JALGUI010000810.1 GCA_029820915.1 Candidatus Zipacnadia bacterium
CAGTCTGGCCGATGGCGAGCACCTCTTCGACCTGCTCGCCTGCGAGGAGATCGAGCCCGAGGCGCGCGACGACGGGCTGGCGGGAGTGACCGTCTATCTCGCGCGGGACGACGTGGGCTGCGTCATCCAGCTTCAGCGACGGCTCGAGGTCAGCCGCGAGGGGGACGTGCTGCGGGTGACCGCGGAGCTGCCGGAGGGCGAGTGCATGCTGGTGATCGCCAACGCGCAGGGGGATGTGCTGCTCGAGCAGGCGACCGGCGGGGAGAACACGATCGATTTGGCGCAGGTGCCCGAGGACGCGACGCCGGCGTGCGTGAAGCTGATGCGCGGCGGCGAGCTGGTGGACGTGGCCGGGCTGCCGACAGCATAGGGCGCAGCGACGGCAACGGCAACGATAACGGCGTGGGAACAGGATCGACAGGATACCCGGCCACGGCGGGGACGGGGGACGGCGACGGCAACGGCGAACGGACACGGCGCTCCGGACACGGCATCCGCCAAGGAGCCACGCGTGATCCGGGGGATCGTGGGCCAGTAGAGCATCGCGGGCCGCACGGCCTGCCGTCAGGAGCGTCGCTGGGCGCACGTCGTGCTGTCAGGAGGGGCGACGTTCCCACGTCGCCCGGCTGTTGTCGTGCCGTTCGGAGGGGCGGGACTACGTTCCCGCCCGGCCGTCTGCCGTCCGTCGTCGCCGTTGTGCCCCTCGCGCCCTCGCGAGGGGGGCGCCCGAAGGGCGACTGCCGTCCGCCGTCCAGCCCTTGCCGTCGCCTGTCGTCCTGTGCGACGGGCGTCCCGCCCGTCGGCCGTTTGCTGCGGAACCGACCTGCGACACGGTGCCCGGGCAGGAGTGCCCGGAAGGTCGCAAGCGACCTTGATAGCGGGGTTCGCTACGCGAACGCCCGGGCCAGGGAACGGCACGGTCGTCTGCCGTTGTCGTTGCCATGAGGATGCATAGCATCCTCCAGGAGGGGCGACGTTCCGCAGACTGCTCGCAGTCTGACGTCGCCCGCCCGTTGCTGCACCGCGTAGGAGGCAGGCGTGGCGGACAGAGGCAGGGAATTGACGCGGGCGCGGATCGACGTCGGGAGGAGGCTCCGCCATGTCCACCCACGAGCTGCGACCGGAGCGATATCACACGACCTTCGGGCCACACGAGCCGGTGCTGAGCGTGCGGCCCGGCGACGAGGTGGTGGCCTGGTGCGTGGACGCGCGCGGGCTGGACGCCGACGGCGAGGCGATCGGCGTCGAGCAGCTCGCCGGCCCGGCCGGGGCGCGGGAGCAGGTATCGAACCCGCTCACGGGGCCCGTGCACGTCGAGGGCGCCGAGCCGGGCGATGCGCTGGCCGTGCACATCCTGGAGGTCATGCCGACGCGCGCGTGGGCCTGGTCAGCTACGCCGCCGGAGTTCGGCTTCTTCAGCACCGAGGAGATCTTCGGCCCGACCAGCTTCGACGCGCCCGAGTGGGCGACGCCGGAGCAGTGCGAGTTCCGCTGGGAGCTGGACCTCGAACGCGGGACGGGCCGCCTGGAGCTGGAGCGCAGCCGTCTCGAGGCGGTGGAGGTCCCACTGGCCCCCTTCCTGGGCTGCCTGGGCGTGGCGCCGGAGCGCGGCGAGACGCGCATGACCATGACGCCGGGGCGCCACGGCGGCAACATGGACTGCCCGCAGGTGAGGCCCGGCACGACCATCTACCTGCCGGTCTTCGCGCCCGGGGCGCTGCTCTTCACGGGCGACTGCCACGCCGCGCAGGGCGATGGCGAGCTGTGCGGGGTGGCGCTGGAGGTGAGCTGCCGAACGCGCCTCCGGGTGGACGTGGTCAAGCAGTGGCCGATCCGCTGGCCGCGGGCCGAGGATGACGAGCACATCATGCGGCGCACGTCGAGCTGCTGGCGTGGCTGGCGACCGACCACGGCTTCGACCGCTTCGAGGCCTACCAGGTGCTGTCCCAGGTCGGCACCGCGCGCATCGGCAACGTGGTGGACCCGAACTACTCGGTGGTGGCGCGGTTCCCGAAGGCGTGCCTGCCGTGAGGGGCGGGCGGCAACGTCGGTCCAAGCGAGGGCGCCGGCGGCACACGACAGTGGCGGCGGCCGTGGCAACGACGTCCAGGCGAGGGTGCCTGGACTCCAAGGGGAAAGTGGGGGCGCCGGCGGCACACGACGGTCGCGGCGGCCACCGCACTCCTCGCCGGCCGTGGGGTTGCCGCGAACAGGCAGGTCATCCGGGCGGCG
>JALGUI010000811.1 GCA_029820915.1 Candidatus Zipacnadia bacterium
AGCGCGTGCTGATCGCGCGCTGCCACAACAACTCATCGCGGGCGCGGGAGATCACGGTGCGCGCCGAGGCGCCCGACCCGTGGGCGCTCACCCCGACGCAACAGACGGTGGAAGTGCCCGCCGGTGACTCGGCGGACGTCGAACTCGTGGTGCGCGCGCCGGAGGGCCAGGTGCGGATGCTGCCCGTGCGCGTGGTCGCCGAGGCCGGGCAGGACAGCTTCGAGGCCGAGACGGTGGCGCTGTGTGGCGCGCCGGCTCAGCTCGACCCGAACCTGGCGCGCGTCGAGGGTGTGGCGGTCGCGGTGGACAGCAGCTACCAGGGCTATGGCCCGGCGCCGCTGGCCGACGGGCGCGTCTGGCCGGCGCTGGCGCGCGTCGAGGGTGTGGCGGTCGCGGTGGACAGCAGCTACCAGGGCTATGGCCCGGCGCCGCTGGCCGACGGGCGCGTCTGGCCGGCGGGCGTGCAGTGGGCCGAGCGCGCGTGGGCCTCGGCCGAGAGCGGCGGCGACCACTGGATCGAGCTGGCATGGCCCCGGCCCGTGGAGCTGTCGCGGGTGATCGTCTACTGGAACGTGGAGGCCGATGCGGTCTACGCGGCGCAGTCGGTCGTGGTCAAGGTCGAGCGCGACGGCGTCTGGAACCCGGTCGCGACCGCCGATCCCGCGCCGGGCGAGGCGGCGACGCAGATCCTGCTCTCCCCCACCGAGGCGCGCAGCATCCGCGTCGTGCAGCCCGCCGGCATGGGCTCGGCCCTGCGTCCGAACCTGATGTGGGTGACGGAGGTGCAGGTGGGGCAACGGTAGCTCGAAGCTATCAGCCGTCAGCCATCAGCTACCGGCGAGCGGCAGTGGCGGACAGAAGGCTCTGCGGTTGTCGTTCTGGAGGGGCGGGCCTACGGTCGATGCCGCGCATCGGGCCCGCCCGGTCGTTGTCGTCTTCGTCTGCCGACCGCATAGCCCGCCGACCGGCGGCACGACGCCCGGGCAGGAGTGCCCGGGCCACGGAACGACAGCGCCGTCGCCGGTTGCCGGTTGCCCGGTCCCGGTTCCCGGCCATCCCTACAGCCCCAGCAGCCGCGCGATGCTTCGATCTGCCGCATTGGAGTCCGCGCGAAGGTCAGCAGGTCCGGCTGCGGGTGCGGCCCGTCGGTGCCGAAGAACACGCGTTCGGCGCCGATGCGTTGGACGGCGTCGCGGATGGTCCACGTCAGCACCACGCCGGAGGCGTCCAGCCACACGTTCTCGTGGCGCTCGGCGAGCGCGATGAACTGCTCGATGAGCGCCGCGTCCGTGCACAGGTAGCGCCCAAAGTGCGCGATGATGAGCTTCGTGCGCGGGAAGTCGCGCGCGAGGCGCCCCGCGGTGGCGAGGTCGCCGCCGAGGTCGATCAGGCAGGGCACGCCCAGCTCGCCGGCCAGTGCGAACACGGGGTCGGCGATGTACGCCTGCAGGCGGCACTCGCCCTGGTGGATCTTGATGCCGCGGAAGCCCCGCCCCTCGATCGCCTCCGCCAGCTCGTCGAGGACCACGCGCTCGTAGCTGGGGAGCGCGTAGGCGTAGGGGATCAGGCGCCGGGGGAAGTGCTCGACGGCCTCGGTCGCCATCTCGATGGAGCAGCGCGTGGTCGTGGACATGGCGAACACGACGGACCGATCGATGCCCGCCTCGTCCATGACCTGCACGATCTGCTCGGCCGAGTACTCGGTCGCGGCCACGTCGCCGTGCTTGAGGTGAACGTGCGAGTCGATGATCATGGAGAACTCCTCCCTCACACCAGGGAGTCCAGGCGCCTCGCCTGGACACGCAGAAGGCCCTGAACGCGCGAGCGGCGCGGCCAGCCAGATGCCCGGCAACGGCCAGGCGAGCCGCAGGTCCGCAGACCGCCGCGGCCCTTCGGGCCGCCGACAGGCGAGGGCGCCTGTCGTCCCTGTCTTCTGCTTGCCTGCTCCTCTTGCCCGCTCCCGCCGCGGCTGATGAGAAGGTTCACCCGGCAAGCAGGCCGAACCTGCCTGCGTGCGGCCCATCAGATGTTGGAGGCGGGCTAGCGTGAGGCGATCTGTGACCGCCGAGCTGCTGGCGCTGCTGGCCCTGGGGCCGGTGGCGCGTGCCGGCGCGGCGGACTGGACCTGGAACATGGCCTTCACGCAGTGGGCGGGCTCGAACAACGCCGACCGCTACTACACCTCGACGCCCGAGCGTTGTGACGCCCGCGCCGCCGAGATCGCCGCCGCCGGCTACGCCGCCGTCATCCTCAGCGGCTACCACTTCCGTCTCGGCTTCCTCGACCGCGACGAGGACGTGCGCCGCATCACCCGCACCATCACCGAGGCCTGTCACCGCCACGGGCTGAAGGTCATCGAGCACGTGGACCTGACGGTGGTGTACTACGACGCCTATCCCCTGGCCTGGGAGCACCTGGACTGGCTCCAGCTCCATGCCGCGGACATGATGACGCGCCACCGCATCTTCTGCCCGAACAACCCCGAGTTCCAGCGCTTCTACCTCGACTGGGCCCGGCGCTTCCAGGAGGACACCGGCATCGACGCCTGGCAGATGGACGAGATCCAGTGGCTGAGCCGAGGCTACTGCGGCTGCGCGGCGTGTCGGGACAAGTGGCGCCGCGAGAAGGGCCGGCCCTACCCGGCGGTCGA
>JALGUI010000812.1 GCA_029820915.1 Candidatus Zipacnadia bacterium
CCCCGCCGAGATCGGCGCCGGGCTGGTGCTCGCGCGCGCCGACCTCGGCGAGCGCCGGCCGCTGGATCTCGTGCACGCCGCGCCCGGGCCGGGCTGCACCATCTCGGGCGAGGGTGACGCGGCCGTGGTCTTCGTCGAGCACCTCATGGCGGCACTGTGGGCGCGCGGGATCACCGACTGCGTCGCGACCGTTGATGGGCCCGAGGTCCCGCTCCTCGACGGCTCCGCGCTGCCGCTGCTCGAGCTGATCGACGACGCGGGTATCCGGCGCTCGGGCGAGCCGGTCGCACCGCTCGTCGTCGCCGAGCCCGCCATGGTCATCGACGGCGATCGCGCGCTGTGTGCGCTGCCGGGCGAACCGCCGGAGTTCGCCTACTCGCTCGCCTACGACCACCCGATGATCGGCCGCGAGTTCGCCGAGTTCCGCCCGGGCCGCGACGACTTCGACCATCACCTCGCGCCCGCGCGCACCTTCATCACCTTCGAGGAGGCCGAGGCCGCGCGACAGGCGGGCCTGCTGGCATCGGGCGGCGAGGAGAACTGTCTGGTCGTCTACCCGGACCACCTGTCCGAGGAGCCGTCGCTGCCCGACGCCTTCGCGCGCCACAAGCTGATTGACCTGATCGGCGACCTGTACCTGCTGGGCCGGCCGATCATCCGCCTTCTACACCGGCCACCGGCACAACCACGCTCTCGCCGCCATGCTCGCCGGCGCCGGTCGTGAATGATACGGCGCGCTGCGCCAAGGCGTTACTCACAACTGACAACTCACAACTGTCGCTCCTGCCGTTGATGTCGTTCTGCCGTTGCTTGTAGCTTGCAGCTTGCGACTGCCGTTCCGTCGTTGCTGACGTTAAGGAGCTGGTGACATGCAGTACCGCCGCTACGCGAACACCGACATCATGATCTCGGCGCTGGGCTTCGGCGCCATGCGCCTGCCGAAGGACGATGACTACGCCATCGAGTGTATGCAACGCGCGCTGGAGCTGGGCGTGAACTTCATCGACAGCGCCTTCGGGTACCGGGGCGGCACCGAGGCCGGCCCTGGCTCGAGCGAGATCCTGGTCGGCCGCGCCATCAAGGCTGTGCCACGCGATCGAGTCTACATCTCCACCAAGAACCCCGTGTCCGATCCCTCGGGCAAGGCGTGGCGTGAGCGACTCGACATCTCGCTCGAGCGCCTCGACACCGACTACATCGACTTCTACCAGCTCGCGCATTCCGTGAGTTGGGAGGACTACGCCACCAAGTTCCGGCCCGCCGGCTGCGGCTGGGAGGAGGCGCTCAGGGCTCGCGACGAGGGCCTCATCCGACATTTCGGCTTCTCCTCCCATGACACGCCCGAGAACATGCTCCGCCTGCTGGAAGAGGGCATCTTCGAGTCCGTCATCCTGCAGTACAACCTGCTCGACCGCCGCAATGAGCCGGTGATCGAGTACGCCCGCGAGCACAACATCTCGGTCCTCGTCATGGGAACCGTCGGTGGAGGACGGCTCGGCATGAGCTCCGAGAAGCTCGAGGGCATCCTGCCCGGCACGGCCACCACGCCCGAGTTGGCCATTCGCTTCGTGCTCGCCAACCCGGGCGTGACCAGCGCGATGTCGGGCATGAACTCGGTCGAGATGGTCGAGGAGAACGCGGCCACCGCCTCGCGCGAGGCGCCGCTGTCCGCCGAGGAGTTGGGCGCCATCGAGCAGGCGCTCGGGGAGAACGCGCGCCTGGCCGACCTCTACTGCACCGGCTGCAACTACTGCATGCCCTGCCCGCAGGACGTCGGCATCCCGCAGACCTTCGCGGCCATGAACATGCTACGCGTGTGGGGGCTCGAGGACGTCGCGAAGGCCCAATACGCCCGCCTCGGCCCCGAGAACCGGGAGGGCCTGCTGCAGGCCGACGCCTGCGTTGAGTGCGGTCAGTGCGAGGACAAGTGCCCGCAGAACATCCCGATCATCGACCAGCTCAAGGAGTGCCACGAGGCGCTGAGCGAGTAGTCGCCCTCGCCGTCGGAGGGGCTGGGCGAGTAGCTACCCTCGCCGTCAGGAGGGGCGCGCTTCCCTCAGACCGCAAGCGGTCTGCGCGCGCCCAGCCGTTGTCGTTCGTTGTTGCCCCAGCCGTTGTCGTTCGTTGTTGCTGTTCAGAGCGACGCATGTTCGTTCACATGTGTCGGCCGTCGTCGTTCGCCGTCGCCGTCGTCGTTGTGGAGGGGAGGGCCTACCCGCCCTCCCGGTTGTTGTCGTTGCCGTTCGGAGCGACGCACGGAGATCGCGCAGCGGTCTCGCACATGGGTGGGCCGTTGCCGTTGTCGTTCATGGAGAGGCCGGACCCCGTTCCGGCCTGTGCCGTTCGTCGTTGTCGTCGGCCGTCGCCGGTCGCCGTTGCCGTGCCGTTCGGAGGGCTGGGACTACGTTCCCGCCCGGTCGTTGCCGTGCCGTTCGGAGCGACGCATGTTCACATGCGTCGGCAGTTCGTCGTTGTCCTGAGCCGCTGCACTTGTGCCCCCGGCGCCCACGCCGGGGGCGGGGCGTAGCGCGCCGTTGCCGTCGACGAGGGGGAGTGCTAGCATGAACGACGAGCCGTCCCTCGAGATGCTGCTACATAGTCGCATACTTGAGCACGCTTGGCCGATCTACCGCGATGGGCATTGGGCTCCTGCCGCACATAGCGCCTTTGTTGTGGTTGAGTACAGTCTGGCCGAAAAGCACCCCGCCTTGGCGCAGCTGTTTGGGAAGGAGCTAGTGAACAAGGCATTCTCAGATGAGGCGCGGCTGGCGCTGCCCGAACGTCTCGACCCGAAAACCCAGAAGCACGTTCCCGAGCTGTTTCGTGGCATGTTCGGCTACTACCGCAACTACTGCGGCCATAAGGCGGAGAACGTCGATGAGATCATCGCGGCACGCATACTGGTTGTAGCCAGCGAGTTGCTCGATCTGATCGACGCCTCGGAGCGAAGCTACACGCTCAGCGGTGGAGTGGCGGGCCTCGTCAAGGAGGGCGTGTTCGACAATGAGGAGCAGTTCTACTCGTTGCTTGCTCTACTGGATGGCTATGTGGCACTCGACGATACGTGGGATGGCTTGTTCGAGACGCTCGGGTTTCGCGGCTTCTCTGAGGAGCAGTTTGAGTGCGTGTTCGACCTGGGTTTGGTGCGCATAGACAGACAGCTCTACTCCCCGCCGTCGCCGCAGGAGGCCCGCTGGTATGACCCAACGACCCTCGATGAGATCCATCTCACGGACGCTGGGCGGGGCCTTCTTGCTGACGCGCCCTGCCCCGAGGACTGACCGCCCATGCCTGACATGCCGATAGTTCCGCTCGGCCCGCTCACCGTCTCCCGCTTCATCGTGGGCGGCAACCCCTTCAGCGGCAACTCCCACTGGTCGGCGGAGCTGAGCGACAAGATGCGCCGCTGGTGGACCTCCGCGCGCATCAAGAACTGC
>JALGUI010000813.1 GCA_029820915.1 Candidatus Zipacnadia bacterium
AGCAACGCCTCCACGGCCGACCAGTCACAGATCAGCCAGACCATCACCCTCGACCAGGAGGAGCCGTGCCCGATCCTGGTGCGCGCGGCCGGCCGCGCCGAGAACGTCAGCGGCTACCGCGGCCGTGACTACTCGCTCTACGTGGACATCTACTACACCGACGGCACGTCGCTGTACGGGCAGGTGGTGCCCTTCGAGCCGGGCACCACCGACTGGCAGATCGCCGAGCAGGTCATCGAGCCGGAGAAGCCCATCCGCAACGTGAATGTCTACCTGCTGCTGCGGCGCCGGTCAGGGACGGCGTGGTTCGACGACGTGGCCGTGATGGAGGACCCGCGGCGCGAGGGCAACATCGCGCGCGAGGCGAGCGTCGAGTGCGACAGCTTCTACTCCGACTACGATGCCGAGCCGATCAACGATGGGGTAGTGCATCCGCCCGAGGATGTGCACTGGACCGACGAGGCGTGGGCGTCGGCGGACAGCCCCGAGAACCACTGGATCGAGCTGGCCTTCGACGCGCCGCGCACCATCGACCGCGCGGTGATCTACTGGAGCCGCGACGCGGGCATCCCCAGGCCATCGGCCGAGGTCTCGTTGCAGGTCGCGGAAGGCGACGGCCGGCGGACGGTGGCGACCGTGCGGCCCGAGCCGCTGAGCGCGAACACGCAGATCCGCCTGGACGAGCCGGTGGCGGACGGTGGCGACCGTGCGGCCCGAGCCGCTGAGCGCGAACACGCAGATCCGCCTGGACGAGCCGGTGACCGCCGAGCGCTTCCGCATCTTCCAGCCCGCGGGCAAGGGCCCGCAGGGCCGCGCCTTCCTGATGTGGGTGCGCGAGGTCGAGCTGTTCGAGGCGCGGTAGGGGCCGATGGCGAGGCCGACCACAGTGCTGGTGACACCAGGATTCTCACGCTTCCGCAACGAACCATTGCACCACGCAGGCTGTCTACTACGGTGGGTGACGAAGCATGGACGAGATGCGGCGAGACCTCGGCACTGCGCATCAGCAGGGCGCCGCGGATCTGACCGTTGAGGTGCGGGGCCCGGACGCGAGTGGTGGCCGCGTTGATGCTGCCGTGTACGTTCGCTTCCTCGCCGACTTCCTCAGGTGTGTTCGGCGCGTCGAGAGACGGGTGCGTCGCGAGGGAGAGAAGCCAACGACCTTCCAGATCGCGGACATGCGCACGAGTTCCCCCACTGTGAGGCTCCATGCAGTCACGGCGGTAGCCGATCAAGCATCTCGCGTCGTGTCCGCCTACATCCAGACCGTACAGGACTTGGAGCAACAGGGGAGCCATCCTGCTTACGTCGATGTGCCAACGCTGCATTCCTTCAGGAAGCTTGCCGGCTACATTGGCGATGGTCTGAGCAGCATCGTGCTCAGCGGCAACCAGCTCACTGTGACCGTGACCAAGCGCCTTGAACGTGCCGTCGGCAAGCTGCTGGGGATGGTCATCAAGACGCAAGGAAGCTTCTCCGGACGCTTGGACTACGTCAACGCGCACAATACCCGCAAGTGCCGCATCTACCCCAGCATCGGCCCGACGTATGTGGAGTGTGCTTTCGATGCCGAATTGCTGCCGGAGGTGGCACGCGGACTCAAGCAACAGGTGACGGTGGCAGGAACCCTGTACTACTACGGCTTCCAGCCCTTCCCGCATAGGATTGACGCGGAGGAGATCGTCGTCCACCCGCCTGGCGATCAATTGCCGACCATATGGGACCTGTGGGGCATGGCGCCAGACGTCATCGGCGATGCGCGTGTGGAGGACTACGTCAGAGGACTGCGAGAAGCCGATGAGTAGCTACTGCTGGGACACCAGCGTCTTCTTGGCGCTCCTCAGGGGGGCGGACGACAATCGGGCACCGGAGGAAGTGCTTGGCCTGCGCGCTGCCGTGGAGGACGTGCACAACGAACGCGCAATACTGGTGACATCGACGCTCATCTTCGCGGAAGTACTCCCAGGCAACCTGACCGACGAGCAGTATGATGTCTTCCGACGCTTCTTCGAACGCGACAACGTCCTCGTCTTCGAGGTGAGCGCAGCGATAGCGCGATCCGCTGGTGAGGTGCGCAGCCGCGCGCTTGAGTGCGGGAAGAAGACGCACACTGAGGACGCCGTCTTCATCGCCACGGCTCTTGCCGTGGGCTGCGAGGCACTTCACAGCTACGACCCCGACCACCTGCGGCTCGCGGGAATGCTCCAGGACGACGAGCTCACGGTCTGCAAGCCCACGGGCACGCAAGCCAGCCTCGACATGGAGGCGCCGGAGCAGTAGCAGCAGCGCGACGGAGCCTGCCGGCTCGCAACCCGTCCTCGTCGATCAGCGGCGGGCTCTCCCGGCGCCCCTCGGCGCCTACGGCGCGGCGTCCGGTCCGGCCTGGAAGTTGAGCTGCACCTCGTCGGGCTCGAGTGCGCGGTCGTAGACCGCGACCAGGTGGATGCCGCCCAGCCACGTGCGGTCGCGCGTCAGCTCGTTGGCGAGGCCGAAGCGGAAGGCCGTGTCCCAG
>JALGUI010000087.1 GCA_029820915.1 Candidatus Zipacnadia bacterium
GGAGGCTCAGCGCGTGAACGCCATGCGCAAGCCCATCCAGGACGCGATCGAGCAGGTCGGGGCCGAGCAGGAGGAGTTGCGCGCGCGCACGCGGGCGCTCGAGGACAGCGCCGCCGCTACTCTCAGTGGTTTGAGGAGTTCGTTCTCCGGCTACGGCATGCCGGCCGCCGCGGGCGCCGCCGTTGAGGCGGAGGCCGGCGAGGAGGCCGCCGGTGAAGAGGCGGCCGCCGAGGAGGCGCCGGCTGAGGAGGCCGCCGCCGAAGAGGCGCCGGCTGAGGAGGCCGCCGCCGAAGAGGCGCCGGCTGAAGAGGCGGCGACCGAAGAGGCGCCGGCTGAGGAGGCCGCCGCCGAAGAGGCGCCGGCTGAGGAGGCCGCGGTGGAGATCGCGCCGCCCGAGATGCAGATGGCGGAGCCGGGCGACGCGCCGGTTCCAAGTGCGGGGCGCGATGCAGCGTTGCATCGTGCCTCGCACCTGTGGCGCTGGTGGTATCGGTAGTGCAGACGTGGCCGGCCGCCGCGCGGGTGGCCACGTTGGCGCACATAGCCCACTGATGCCGGGACGCGGCGCCCGTGGCGCCTGCGCCCACGCATTGTGACAGGCATTGTGGCTCGTCCGAGGATAGGCGATACATGAGTTCCGCGAGCAAGCAGGCCGCATCGCTCATCTCCAAGCTGCGCGCCAAGAGTTCCGCATCCCGCGACGGTGTCATGGCCGAGCTGGCCGAGTTGGGGCCCGACGCGGCGGTGCCGCTGATGAAGGCGCTCGCGCACAAGGACTACAAGGTGCGCATGGCCGCCGCGGAGACGCTGGGCCTCATCGGCGACGAGCGGGCGATTCCCCCCCTGATCGAGGCCCTCAGCGACTCGAGCAAGAACACGCAAGGGGCCGCGGCGGGGGCGCTCGCCGACATCGGTGACGCGGCCGTGCCGGCGCTGCTTGACGCGCTGATCGGCAGCGACCAGGCGGCCCGCAAGTGGGCGGCGGAGGCGCTGGGCAGCATCGGCGATACGTCGGTGGCCCAGGAGCTGATGAAGCGGCTCAACGACCTGAACGTCGAGGTGCAGCGGGCCGCCGTAACGGCACTGGGAGACCTGAAGAGCAAGCGCGCCATCGACCCGCTGATCGACGTGCTGCAGGACGACAACGTGGACCTCGCCAAGGCGGCGGCCGAGGCGCTGGGCAAGATCCGCAACGAGGTGGCCATCGAGCCGCTCATCGGCGCGCTGCAGTCCCCAAGCATCGACGTGCGCAAGGCCGCGGCGGAGTCGTTGCGGCGCGTGGGCAAGGCCGCGGTGCCGGCACTGATCGAGGGCGTGCGTGACGGCGACGCTACGATACGGCGGTGGGGCGTCGAGGTCCTGGGCAATATCGCGGACGGCCGAGCACTGGAACTGCTGGTGGAGTCGCTTGATGACTCCGACCAGCGCGTGGTGCGCTACGCCGCGGTGGCGCTGGGCGGGCTGGGCAAGGAGTCCAGCATCCAGTACCTGACGCCGCTAATCGAGCATGAGAACAAGGATATCCGCTATGCGGCCGTCGAGGGCCTGTCCGGCACCAATAGCTCCAGGGCCGTGGAGTTCATCGCCAGGTGCTTGGAGGACGATGACTGGGTTGTGCGCATGACCGCCGCGTGCGGGCTGGGCGAGATTGGCAGCCGCACGTGCATCGACCCGCTGCTGAAGGCGCTGGAGGACAGCGAGTGGAGCGTCCGGCGGCACGCGGCGATCTCGCTGGGCCGCGTGGGGATCAAGAAGCGTGCGGTCGAGGCGCTGCTGGGGATGCTCGATGACCCCAAGGAGTTGGTGCGCAGCGCGGCGGCCCAGGCCCTGGGCGACTTGGGCGACGAGAGCGCGATAGATCCGCTGCAGAAGCTGATGGGCGACGAGGACCCCAAGGTCCAAGCGGCCGCGGAGGAGGCGTTGATGGCGCTCGGGATCGAGTTCGAGTAGCGCGCGATAACGGCGTCACGGTGTGCACGGCCCGGCGGCAGCCGGGCCGTGCTGTTGCGTACGGCGCGGGATCACCGAGGACAGGGCGACGGCAACGGCCGGGCGGCCCGGGAGAGCCGTCCCTCCTGGGGGCGCACGGCGGACGGCCACGGCGCACCATCGCCGGCCCCGCCCCTGGGCGGGGTCGCTGTTGGGTACCACCTACTGAGATCGGTCAGCCCCCCCCCGCGGGCAGCCAGCTTGCCTTCTTGGGTGCGCTTGTCGTATAATCGCCGGTGCCCCCGGCCAGCCGTACTCCGCCGGGCCCGAAGCCACGTACTGCCGAGGACGGTCGCAAAGGGGCTGATCCACCGTGAGGCGTCTGCTGGGGATATTCTGTGGTGTGGCGTTGGTGTGCCTGCTCGGGTGCCAGGTGAGCCAGACCGGGGCGCCGGGCCCGCGGGCGGCGGGTCAGGAGCAGGTAAGAGTCGAGCAAGAGGCCCGGGAGCTGCGGGAGATGAAGCAGGCCATCGAGAGGTACGGCCTGACCATGACCTCCCTGGCCGAAGAGATCAAGCGGCAGTCCGAGCGTTCGCGTGCCGAGACGGGGCCGCCGGAGATCGTCAAGGACCTGTGGCCCACCCAGCGCGTGCTGGCGACCGCCATGCAGGCGGCGCAACTGCAGAAGACGGACGAGACGCTTCATCTGCTGAGCAGGCTCGATGCGCTGGTCCAGGCCCTGTACAGCGACCTGCCGGCCAGCCAGATCATCACCCGCTGCGAGCGGGCGCTGGTACACCTGCAGCTTCCCGAGCCGAACCTCGAGGAGGCTTCGGGCGAGCTTACGATAGCCTACGACGTGGCGCATGACCCCAAGCTGCCCAAGCTGCGGCCCGCAGGCGTGGACGCGCTGATCCAGACCAACGCCAAGGCGCAGATCAACGCGGGCCGGCCCACCACCGCGATCGAGGTGGTGGAGACCGTGCTGGTCAAGTGCGCCGACCACTGGAGCCTGCAGATGCTCGAGCGCGTGCGCGCCGGCATCCTGGCCGCGGAGGCCGCCGTCGCCCGCGAGAAGTGGCCGGTGGTCGAGGCCGAGCTGATGGAGGTCCACCGGGAGCTGACCGACCTCGCCGAGGAGGTACACCTGCAAGGCTACGCGGCGGCCACTGCGGAGGCCGAAGGTGGGCGCATGATCGAGGCGGGCGAGGAACAGCCCGAGGCCGGGGCGGAGGCCGAGGCCGAGGCCGAGGAGGAGATGGCCGCGCCGGAGACGCCGGTCGAGGGGGAGGAGGCGCCGCCGGAGGCCGCCGCGCCGGAGGCCGAGGCTGAGGCCGCCGAGGCCGGCACGCGCTGAGCCGCACCACCGATCGAGCCACCCGACCGAAATACCGATACCATAGCAACCGCACCGCGTGAGGTGCCATGAGCGATCAGACGCCGCCGTTCGTGCACCTGCACGTACACTCCGAGTACAGCCTGCTCGATGGCGCCATCGCCCTGCATAAGCTCCCTTCCCGCGCCGCCGAGCTGGGGATGCCGGCGGTGGCGCTGACCGACCATGGCGTGATGTACGGCGCCATCGACTTCTACAAGGCCTGCCTCGACGCGGACGTCAAGCCCATCATCGGCTGTGAGGTCTACGTCGCGCCACGCACCCGCCACGACCGCGATCCCCGCAAGGACCGCTACGCCTACCACCTGGTGCTGCTGGCGAGGGACCTGCAGGGCTACCGCAACCTGGTGGAGCTTACCTCCCGCGCGTCGCTTGAGGGGCACTACTACAACCCGCGGGTGGACCTGGAGCTGCTGAGCCGCTGCCACGAGGGGCTGATCGCACTCAGCGCCTGCCCCAAGGGCGAGGTGGGCGTGAGGCTCGAGCGAGGCGACGTCGCGGGGGCCCGGCAGCTCGTGGGCCAGTACCGCGACCTGTTCGGCCCGGACAACTACTTCCTGGAAATCCAGGACCACGGGCTGGAGATCGAGCGGCAGATCACGCCCGGCATCATCGAGATCGCCCGGGAGATGGGCGTGCCGCTGGTAGCGACCAATGACGCGCACTACCTGCGGCAGGAGGACCACCGCTACCAGGACGTGCTGCTGTGTATCGGGACGAACGCGAAGGTCAGTGATGAGAACCGCATGCACATGGAGACCGAGCAGTTCCACCTCAGGTCTCCGGAGGAGATGGCGCGGCTCTTCGCCGACTACCCGGACGCCCTGGCGAACACCGTGGAGATCGCGGAGCGCTGCAACGTCGAGCTGGAGCTGGGTAACCTCCGGCTGCCGCGCTACGACGTGCCCGCGGGCCACGATCTCGACAGCTACCTGCGCGAGCGCTGCATCGAAGGGGTGCGGGAGCGCTACGGTGGCGAGCCGCCGCAGGTGATGGCGCGGCTCGACTACGAGCTGGACGTGATCCGGGGCCAGAACTACTCGGGCTACTTCCTGATCGTGGCGGACCTGTGCCAGGAGGCGCATCGGCGCGGGATGCTGATCGGCCCGGGGCGCGGCTCGGCCACGGGGAGCATGGTGGCCTACGTGCTGAGCATCACCCAGCTCGACCCGTTGGAGCACGGCCTGATCTTCGAGCGGATGCTCAACCCGGAGCGCGAGAGCCCGCCGGACATCGATCTGGACTTCCCGGACGACCGGCGCCAGGAGATCATCGACTACTGCCGCGAGCGCTGGGGCGAGGACCACGTCGCGCAGGTCATCACCTTCAACACGCTGGGCCCCCGAGCGGCGATCCGCGATGTGGGGCGGGTGCTGGAGGTGGAGCTTGACAAGGTGGACCGGCTGGCCAAGCTGGTGCCGGGCGGGTCGAGCATCCCGGAGGCGCGCGCGGGCGTGCCGGAGATGCGGGCGGCGGTCGAGCAGGACGAGCAGCTCGCCGAGGTGCTGGAGATCGCCGAGCACCTGGAGGGGCTGGCGCGGCACTGCTCGGTGCACGCGGCGGCGGTCGTGGTCTCCGACGAGCCGCTGATGACCGAGGTGCCGCTGCGGCGCGACGAGGGCTCGAACATGCCGGTCACGCAGTACGCCATGGACCCGGTGGTGGACGTCGGGCTGGTGAAGATCGACTTCCTGGGACTCAAGACCCTGCAGGTGGTCGCCAACACCATCGAGCTGGTGAGGCGGCGGCACGGGGTGGAGATCGACCCGCTTGACATGCCGCTGGACGACCCGGCAACCTACGAGCTGCTCGCCCGCGGGGACACCGACGCGGTCTTCCAGGTCGAGAGCGACGGGATGCGCCGCATCCTCCGACAGCTCGAGCCCGACAACTTCGAGCACATCATCCAGATGATCGCGCTGTACCGGCCGGGCCCGATGCAGTTCGCGGACACCCTGTGCGCCGGGCGGCACGGCGCCGAGGTACGCTACCCGCACCCGGATATGGCGCCGATCCTGGAGGAGACCTACGGGGTCATCCTGTACCAGGAGCAGGTGATGCGCATCGCCACCGACCTGGCGGGCTTCTCGATGCCGCAGGCCGAGCTGATCATGCAGGCGATGGCCAAGAAGAAAGAAGACCAGATGCAGCGGATGAAGCCGCAGTTCATCGACGGGTGCGTGGAGCGCGAGGTGGATCGGGCCTGCGCCGAGGACATCTTCGGGCGCATGGAGACCTTCTCCGACTACGGCTTCAACAAGTCGCACAGCACCGGCTACGGCCTGGTGGTGTACTGGACGGCGTACCTGAAGGCGAACTACCCGGCTGAGTACATGGCCTGTCACCTGACGACGGTGATGGACCACAGCGACGACGTGGCGAAGTACGTCGCCTCCTGCCAGCAGATGGGGCTGGAGGTGCTGCCGCCGTCGGTCAACAGGTCGAACGCGGAGTTCTCGGTCGATGACGCGGGCGCGATCACCTACGGGCTCGCGGCCATCAAGAACCTGGGGCACAACACCGCCGGGGCGATCAGGCGCGAGCGTGAGGAGAGCGGGCCCTACGCCAGCCTGGCCGACTTCTGCGGGCGTCTCAGCTCACAGGACGTGCAGGTCGCGGCGCTCCAGATTCTGATCCAGGCGGGGGCCTTCGACGAGCTCGGTGAGCGGGCGGCGCTGCTGGCGGCGGCGCCCGCGGCCTACGCCTCGGGGCAGCAGCGACAGGCCGACGAGGCGGTCGGGCAGAGCTCGCTGTTCGGCGGCGACGCCGCCGCCGAGGAGGTCGAGGGAGGCGCGCTGCCGGATGTGCCGGCGATGTCCGACCAGGAGAAGCTGCGGCTGGAGAAGGAGCTGCTGGGCGTCTGGATCTCCGACAACCCGTTGGCCAAGGCCCAGGACAAGCTGCAGCGCTGCACCAACGCGCGGATCGCGGAGCTGACCGAGTTCCCCGCCGGCTCGGTGCTGGCGGTGGGTGGGCTGGTGCGCAACTTCCGCGAGCACCGCGACCGCAACGGCCGGACGATGTGCTTCTTCACGCTGGCGGACCTGGACGGCGAGGTCGAGGTCACGTGCTTCGCCGACCTCTACGAGGACCGCGGCGAGTTGATGACCGACGACAACCTCCTGGTGATCGACGGCAAGCTCGAACTGCGCACGCGCTTGGGCGGCGGGGGCGAGGAGATCGAGGAGGCCAAGCTGCTGTGCCGCAAGGTGCGTCTGCTCAAGGACGCGCGCCGGATCTCGGACCAGCGCATGGCCGAGGCGCGGCAGGCGCGCGAGAAGCGGGCCCGCCAACGGCACGAGCGGCACCTGCGTGAGAACCCGCAGCGCGTCGAGGTGTACCTGCGGCCCTGCGATGACGTGGCGAGCGTAATGTCCGAACTCAAGCGCGCCATCTACGATCACCCGGGGGCGCTTGAGGTGTGCGTGCGGGTGCCGGGCCCGGAGCGCGACCGCGTGGTCCGGCTCGGGGCGTCGTACCGCGTGGATGGCCTCAACGGCTTCACCCAGGCGGTCGAGCCGCTGCCGTGGGTGCGGCAGGTGGGCGTCTCGCGGAACTAGACGCCGCGTCCGTGGAGGTGCGCTGTCCTGTCCGATCTGATCGGCATCGTGGACGGCCGGGCCGACCTGGCGCTGTGCCTGCGCGAGCTGACCGAACGGCATCTGCGCCGGACGCCGGCGCACATCGAGCAGGCGGCGCGGGAGATCGTCGAGCGCGTCGTGGCCGAGGGCGACGCGGCCATCGTCGAGTACACGCGCCGCTTCGACTGCCCGACCTTCGAGGCCGGCCGGCTCATCGTCGAGCCTGAGGCGATCCAGGCGGCCTACGACCAGGCGCCGGACGACTGGGTGGGGGCCTTCCGCCGCGCGCGCGAGAACATCCTCGCCTACCACGAGCGGCAGATGCCGCGCTCGTGGCTCGAGGACTTCGACGGCATGTTGCTGGGCGAGCGGGTGCGGCCGGTCGAGTCCGCGGGCGTACACGTGCCGGGCTTCAGCGCGCCGCTGTTCGCCAGCGTGGCGATGTCGGTCGAGCCGGCGCGCGCGGCCGGCGTCGATCGCACCGCCGTGGCCACGCCGCCGCGCAAGGACGGGACGATCGACCCGCTGGTGCTGGTCGCCGCGGCGGAGTGTGGCGTGGACACGGTCTACCGCATGGCCGGGGCGCAGGCGATCGCGGCGCTCGCCTACGGCACCGAGATGGTGGAGCCGGTTGCGGTGGTGGTGGGGCCGGGCAACCCGTACGTGATGGCCGCCAAGCGCATCGTCTACGGCCAGGTCGGCATCGACAGCCTGGCGGGCCCGAGCGAGTCGATGATCATCGCCGACGGGCACGCCGACCCGGCCTGGGTGGCCGCCGACCTGATCTGCCAGGCCGAGCACACCGGCGACAACACGGTGGTGCTGGCGACTACATCGGAGGACCTGGCGGCGGCGGTGGAGACCGCGGCCGAGGCGCAGACGGCCGCGCTGGCGCGCGCGGAGCTGGTGAGCCGGTCGCTGGCCGATCACGGCATGATCGCGTTGGTGGCCGACCTGGAGGCGGCGGCGCAGCTTGCCAACGACCTGGCGCCGGAGCACCTGCAGCTTTGCGTGCGCGAGCCGCTGGCGCTCCTGCACTCGATCGAGAACGCGGGCGCCATCTTCATCGGCGACCTGGCCACGGTGCCGCTGGGCGACTACGCGGCGGGCCCCAGCCACGTGCTGCCCACGGGCGGCGCGGGGCGGTTCTCGTCGGGGCTGTCGGTGCGCGACTTCCTGAAGCGCTCGTCGTTGATCTGCGCCACGGAGCGGGGCTTCACGCGGCTGGCCCGCGACGTGGAGCTGCTGGCCGAGGCGGAGGGCCTGGACGCGCACGCGGCGGCGGTGCGGCTGCGGCGCCGCGCGGGCTTCGGGCCGCCGCCCGATCGGGAGGAGAGATGACCATGAGCGCGCGGTCGGCACAGATTACGCGCGAGACGCGCGAGACGCAGATCGAGCTGGAGCTCGTGCTCGACGGCTGCGGGGAGTACGAGGTCCAGACCGGCATCGGGTTCTTCGACCACATGCTCACGCACATCGCGCGCCACGGCCTGTTCGACCTGACGGTGCGGGCGACCGGCGACGTCGAGGTGGACTTCCACCATCTCGTCGAGGACGTCGGCATCGTGCTTGGCGGCGCCATCGCCACGGCGGTCGGGGACAAGAAGGGCCTGGTGCGCTACGGCTGGGCCGCGTGCCCGATGGACGAAGCGCTGGTGATGGTGGCCATCGACCTGGGCGGGCGGTCCCACTGCCGCTGCGAGCTGGAGCTGCCGGTCGAGAAGATCGGCCAGTTCGACACGCAGCTCGTAAGCGAGTTCTTCGGCGCGGTGGCGGCCAACGGGGCGATGGCGGTACACCTCGTGCAGGAGTCGGGCTCGAACGCGCATCACATCGTGGAGGGCGCCTTCAAGTCGTTCGCCAGGGCGCTGGACGAGGCGACGCAA
>JALGUI010000088.1 GCA_029820915.1 Candidatus Zipacnadia bacterium
TCACCCGATGCGCTCCACCAGGTCGCCCAGCACGTCGCTAAGCGGGTCGCCGTCCTGGGCGGAGAGGCCCACGTGCAGGTGCTGGCGCCAGCCCTCGGCGTACCGCACCTGGGAGTCGCTCATGTCCGCGACCTGCTCGGCCATCTCGCGCATGGCATCGATGTAGGCGTCCTTGCCCTGCGAGACGTCCAGCCAGTCCTTCTGCGACTTGTGCTCGCGCAGCATGGCGGCCTTGGCGTCCATCTTCGTGGTGATATCAACCAGCAGGGATGGCACGATCGGCCGGCGGATGGGGTCGAGGTTGCCCAGAGGCTGGGCGTGGTAGATGTAGCAGTCCTGGAAGGTGGGCACCTCGCGCGGGATCGACTGCCAGTTGCGCATGGGCGTGGTAGATGTAGCAGTCCTGGAAGGTGGGCACCTCGCGCGGGATCGACTGCCAGTTGCGCATGCCGCGGCAGAAGCAGGCGCTGACCATCAGCCTGCTGGTGTTCATGTGGTCCTCCATGTAGTCCTCCGGCGAGTGGGTGAGGACGATGTTCGGCTGGATCTGGCGCACGCGGCCGGTCACGCGGCGCAGCAGCTCGTCCTCGTAGTAGATCTCGATGTCGTTCACGAGGCCGTGGTGATATGTCGCGCCGACGATGGCGGCGGCGTTGCGCGCCTCGCGCCCGCGGATGCGGATGATCTCCTCGTGCGTGTACTGAGCCGTGCCGCAGTTCCCGTTGCCTACGGTCATGATGTGCAGCTCATAGCCCGCATCGCCGAGCAGCGCCAGGGCGCCGGCCATCAGGAACTCGACATCGTCGGGGTGCGCGCCTACCGCGAGAGCGACCTTGGTCTCGGACATGGCTATCGTCTCCAGAGCTATCGGTAGATGGGCCGCGAGGGTATTCGTGCCACCGCCAAGGCAGTCCTCCCTTGGCGGGCAACGACACCTCCCCCGGTCGGACTTCGTCCGCCCACCCCCTCCCGCCTGCGACCGCGAACGACGCGGTCGCAGGCGGGAGGGGGTGGCCCGAGCCCAGCTCGGGCCGGGGGAGGCGCCGTCCGCCCCAGGGGAAGGACCCGCGCCCCGCGAGGCGAACTCTCCAGCGCCGTGTCGTCCGCCGTCCCTATTGCCCCTTGCCAGTACCCTATTCCCGCCGTTGCCGCGAGAGGAGCAGACCCACCATGCAGATCGGCTTCAGTGCAGCGAACATCACGCCCAGCTTCGGGATGGAGGTCCCGGGCGGGATGAGCAAGCGCTTCACCCAGGGCCTCCACGATGACTGCCTGATGACCGCCGCGGTCTTCGATGACGGCGAGAACGTGGTCGCGCTGGTCGGCGTGGACGCGCTCTCGATCAGGCACTCGGTGTGCGAGCAGGCGCGCGCGATCATCGAGGAGGCGACCGGCATCCCGCCCGAGCACGTCATGTTCGGCGCCTCCCACACGCACTCGGGTGGCCCCGCCTGCCGGCTCTTCGAGTCGGAATCCGACCCGGCCTACCTCGAACACATGGCGTGGCAGGGCGCGACCGCGGTCATCGACGCGAATCGCCGTAAGGAGGAGCTGACGGTCGGCGTGGGCGTCGGCGAGGCGACGGGCGTGGCCTTCCCGCGCCGCTGGATCATGAAGGACGGGACGCAGCGCAGCCATCCGCGAGCCGAGCAGGAGAACATGGACCACCCGGAGGGCGAGCTGGACGAGTCGGTCAACGTCATCGGCGTGGCCGACGCCGAGGGCAACCTGCGCGGCTGCGTCGTCAACTTCACCTGCCACGGGACCACCGGCTACGGCGCCGGGATGGCCTCCGCGGACTGGATCGCAGTGCTGCGCGAGGAGCTGCAGGCGGCTTTCGGCGAGGACTTCGGCGTGGTCTTCCTGCAGGGCGCGTGCGGGGACGTGACGCAGGTGGACAACACCGCGCCGGAGGGGACCGTCATGTCCGGCCCGCCGGCGGCACGCAAGGTCGGCGGCTCGGTCGCGGGCGAGGCCATCAAGCTGCTGGCGCAGATGCAGTTCGTGGACACGATGCCCGTGGCGGGCGCGCGCGTGAGCATCGAGCTTGAGCCGCACCGGCCCACCGAGGAGCAGCTCGCCTGGGCGCGCGAGCACGGCGGCGGCGACGAGCGCAACACGAACCGTTGGGGCACCGATGGCATCTGGTCGCGCGAGTGGCTGAACCTCGCGGCGATGAACGAGGAGGAGCCCATGGTGCCCTGCGAGCTGCAGGCCATCGCCATCGGCGACACTGCCTTCGCGAGCAACCCCGGCGAGTTCTTCTGCAAGCTGGGCATGGACATCAAGCGCGGCAGCCCGTTCGCGAACACCTTCGTGGTGGAGCTGGCGAACGGCTGCGTGGGGTACGTGCCGACCGAGGACGCCTACGACGGCGGCTACGAGTCGCAGATGGCGCCGTCGAGCAAGCTCGTGCCGGGCATGGGCGAGAAGATCGTGGCGGAGACGATTGAGCTGCTCGGGCAGTTCTGAGCGCTGCATCCGGAGGGGCGTGAGGCATCATGGCCGCGCGAAGGGCTCTCCCGGCGCTGGCGCTGTGCATGCTGCTCGTGGCAGCGGGGGCGATGCCTGCGGGCGCGGCGCCCATCGTCGGGCCGTTCCAGAGCTGCCGGCGCACCCACCAGATGTCTTCCGCGCACTTCTACGTCCACAACGCCACCGGCGAGCCGTTCACCGTGCGCGTGCGCTGCCTCAGCATGGCGGACGTGGGCGTCAACTGGGTCGCCTTCGACCGGCTGATGGTGCGCGCCTTCGACGTCGATGAGCGCCGCATCTTCCGCGCACAGATCACCGCCGCGGATCGGGCCGACCAGCAGGGCCTGCCGAGTGACGTCACCATCGAGGTCCCGGCCTCGGAGCCGGGCGTGGTGCAGGTGGTCATCACCGGCGGGCGCACGCCCACGACCAGCTTCGATCTCACCACCGAGCCGCCGCTCCCCTTCGGCGTGATGAACTCGATCCGCGCCATCATGCCGCCGGAGGGCGGCATCGAGGACGGGTACATCTACGTGCCGCCCGGCGCTCGCGAGCTGCAGGTCGAGCCGACCGACGTGGATCTGACTATCCGCGACGAGGCCGGCCGGGAGCTGCTGCGCGACGAGGCGGGCACGATCCCGGTCGAGCGCACCGACGTGGTCTGGCGCATCAGCGCGATGCCGCGACGCTGGCCGGGCGCCAAGATCATCGCCGAGGGCTTCCCGGTGATCGTGTGCCCCGACGAGGAGACCGCGCGCGCCATCGGCGCCTCGGTCGAGACCCTCGACGATGGCTGCATCGTCGCGCACAAGTTCCAGGTGCGGCTTGACCGGCTGCTGCGCGAGACCTTCAGCGACCCCGACGATCTGGCGCTGACGCCCATCGAGTCGTTCGCGCCGATGACTGACGTCTTCCTCTCCGATCCCGACCGCTACCGGCACCTGATGCTCGAGTACGCTCCCCCGCTGCCCTTCGCTAACTTCTGGCCGCAGCGCCAGGTGATCGACGCCACGAGCCCGTACTTCGGCGGCGTACACGCGCCGGTGTGCTACAGCGACCTTCTGACGCCCTACACCATCCCCGGCAGCCCGCTCAACCCGGGTGAGCCGGCCCCCTCGATCCCGCCACTCACCGACGAGGGCCTCGACCCGCTCTGGACGGGCTTCTCGCCGCGCGGCTACGTCGGCTCGCTGGCGTTCATGTACAACCTCAACGAGCGCGTCAACCCGTGGTGGCACAACCCGGCGCTGCTGAGGCGCGTAATCATCGGCGCCTGCCGCGACCTGATGCTGATGGCCGAGGATGAGTTGATCCACCACGGGCCGAGCGACTGGCCGGGCAACCTGGCCTTCATCTTCCGCTACCAGCTCTGCGACCCCTACGGCTACGTCGGCCAGGCGGTGCGCGAGCAGTACCCGGAGATCCATCGCGAGTGGACCGAGGGCATTACACGCCTCGCCGATCGCCTGGTCTACATGACCGTCTTCTCGCCCGCCAACCAGGGCGCTCACATCCCCTACGGGCTCTGGCAGGTCTACGAGGGCTCGGGGGACGAGTTCCACGCGCAAATGAGCCGCTACGCCTCGCAGCGCCTGTGCGACGTGCTGCAGAAGCCGGCCGGCTACCAGGTCGAGGGCTATGGGCCGTGCGCGAGCTACAACGGCATCACGCTCGATCTGTTCGCAATGCTCTACGCCGAGACCGGGGACGAGTTCTACCGGGAATCGATCCGGAAGGTCTGCTTCCTCTTCAACCACACGGTCGCGCCCGAGCCCAGCGGTCAGTTGATTGGCGTCACCGACCTGAACCACCGGGTGCGCATGCCGTGGACCTTCACCCAGCACGGCGGCGGCCGCCGCATCATGGCGCCGCACCTGCCAGAGGTGGGGCTGTGGTACCGCGATGAGCCCACGCCGGAGCAGCAGGCGGCGCTCGCCGAGTCGATTCGCACCCGCGCGGCCGAGGTGCCCTGGTCCATCGAGCGCTGCGGGGAGGTCGTCGCGCAGAGCCCCACCCTCGCCGCCAGCTTCTCCGCGCACAACTTCCTCTACTATGAGCCAGGCATCATGCGCGGCGGGCTGTTCCCGTACGAGGAGGAGCCGTTCTTCCGTAACCTCGGCGACGAGTTCATCTGCGTGAAGCAGCCCGCATACTACACGCTGATCTACCTGGGCAAGCCCGGCCGGGGCCGCCGGGATGAGCCCTTCGACCCGGCGCGCGACGACCTGCGCACCGGCGGCGGCATCTCGCTGCTGTGGACGCCCGACTACTACGTGGCGCTCGCGGCCCAGGGCTGGAACGCCTGGTGCCACCAGGGCGTTGTCGTGGAGATCGCCGAGGACGAGGTGCACACCGCCGACTACTACGCGGTCGAGTTCGACGTGGACGAGCAGGCCCGGACGCTGAATGTACGCGGCGCGATCGAGGGCCTGCCGCTGGCCTACGAGCACGCCTATCGCTTCGAGGATGACCGGATCGGAGTACAGACGCAGGTGGAGGCCACCGGCGAGGTCTCGGCGCAGTCGTGCGCCCTGCAGTTCCCCCTGTACGCCGCCAAGGAGCGCGGCTTCCACTGCGAGTTGCCCGACGGGCCGACGCAGGTCGTACGCATGACCGACGACACCGGCGCGGGCGTCGAGCTGCGCTTTGCCGAGCCGGTGCGGGTGAGCTTCGGCGCGACCACGAGCGGGGAGCGCTACGTCAGCCGGTGCATCATCCGGCAGCTCAAGGTCGAACTACGCGCGCGCTGGGCCGCGGGCGACCGCGCTCTCGTCAGCTACGAGATCGTCCCGTTCGCGGCCATCACCGGATAGCTGCGGGCGCCGATGGCCGCGGTGGGAAGCGGTCGCCCCCGGTCTACCGCTCATCCTCCAGCGGCGCATAGAGCGCGGCATAGAGGTCCCGCGGGCCGCGCAGGAGCAGATCGCGCCCGGCGTCGAAGACCGAAGGCAGGTCGGCGCCGCGGGCGGCCTGCCGGGCCCATGCTACATGCTTGCGTCAGAGCCACGAGCGACTCGCATCCTGTACAACTGCGCGGTCTGGGAGAGAAGATCGGTCACTTGGGCCGGCGCAAGACCGAAAAGCCCTGCAAGTACGAGGTCATCCAGGGCGCGCCGGTCGGGCTTGTCGATTTCCTCCCAGAGCGGGCCAGCGTCCCGATCCCACAGTCGCTCAACTGCGCTCTTCAGGTCTGACGCGACCTCCTGCGGAACGAGGCGCGGATCGGGGATCTCGAGCAAGCGTATATCCTGTGTCGACACCTGATTGCTGATGGTCCGGTCGCGGTTCTCGATGTACCGCCCACTGAATTCCATGGTCAGGGCAACGAACGTCGAGTTCAGGAGGGCCACCAGCAGCAGGGGGTCCACGTCATCGTCGACGTGCACCTCGTGCAGACAGTTCGTCGGTATCGCTTGTGCCTCGTTCCAGAACACACGATAGCGTGCCCAGAAGATCATCGGGGAGACGATCTGAGGCGCGCCTTCGCGCGGTACCGGCAGCCTATGCCAAGGGTTGCGATTCGCGCACGTGGCGGTCTCGTGGTACCCCTTGAGTTCCCTCCGAATCGGGTGGATCGGGCGCTCTCCCCACGCGACGTACTCGGCAACCATAGACGCCGGGTCGGGCGGGTTGGCCACGTCAAGAAGCAGGTCGTTTCCGGCCGTGATGCGGATTGAGTCGAACGGCCTGATCTTCGAGATGCAGTCGCGGATGAACTCCTCCTCAATCTCGAACTCCCCATGTTGTTCGCTCTGCAGCCGGTATCTGCCCGCCTCCTCAGTCGGGGACGTGACGACAAAGGGGTTGGCGGCGTTCCTCAGGCAGAAGAAGCGGTTCCCTCCGGTCTTCACCCCACGACCGATGCTCGCAGTAACGTCCTCTAGGCGGCAGAGCAGGTTAGCATGGTCATTCAGAACTGCGAAGTAGGCCTTCGGCGCGCGCAGGTACTTGCCCCACTTCTCCTCGGGCCGCAGATCGGACTGTCGCCGCATGACTACGCTCATGCTGTCCGACTGCACTAACCGGAGTTCCCGGCCTTCGCCGGTTGTCATTGTCTCAGCTTCGCCCTCGTCGCCCTCGCCAGTAATCGAGGCCACGACGCTCTGGACGCGATCCTGTCGTCGAGCCCGCTGCAGGCGGTCTCGCGTCAAGTCCGGGATCGCCTGCTGAAGGGGCTGCTCGAGTCTGACGAACCGGACCCATCCATCGGGCGCTTCTTCATGGGGAAGTCGCTGGAGCAGCACCAGGATCGGCAGCATCTGTGGGTCGGGGAACCAGCGCTCGTTGGGTGATTCAACTATCGCGATGATCCGTGTCTGCTCCGACATGAACTTCTTTAGTTCGTTGCCGTACGCGACGTCCAGCCACTGACTTAGGGTTACAAATCCCAGGCGTCCACCATCTTGGCGCAGAAATGCCAGCGCATGGGGGATGAAGTAGGCGTAGATGGGGGCGCGCCCGTCAAAAGAGTACCCAGGGAAGTCAGCCTGCACACGCCGCAGTAGCTTGCTCTTGTAGTCCTCGCCGAAGATCTCCTCGTGCAGTTCCTCGTGCCTGGTGTACGGGGGATTGCCCACGACGGCATCCATCACCGGTACGCTCCGGTTCACGATCTCGTCGTCCAGCGCCTCTGTTGCGGCTACGGTGCTGAATCCGAGCGCGAGCGTCTGCTGGCCGCCATGAGGCCCGATGACGACATCAGCCTCAGATCCCTCGATGTCAAAGAAGTCAGCGTGCACTACGCTCGGGTAGTTGGCATGGCTGGTCAGGTCGCGAATCGCAAGGTTGATTGTGCTCAGGTGCGCAGGGAACGCGGCGATCTCGACGCCCCATACGCGCTGCAGGAGCGCCTCGTGGGATGCATCCGGCACCGCGCTTGCGGCCGCTTCGTACGCCCGCACTAGGAACGTACCTGAGCCCGCGCTCGGATCAAGCACTCTCGCCTCCGGGCTACGCACGGCGAAGGCGACCAGGACATCCGCGATGTAGGCCGGTGTGAAGAACTGTCCAAGCACGTGCCGCTCGTCCCGCTCGATCAGCTTCTCGAATATGCTGCCCAAGACATCGTGTCCAAGCGCGAGATAGTCAAAGGAACGCACCGTCTCCGCCATCTGAAGGATGCCCCGGAGCGTTGGCTCGGGAAGTGGCAGTTCGGCAATAGCGCCGCCGTCGAAGACGGTCTCGTAGTCCCCGCTGATCTCCTTTGCTCTCCGGAAGTAGTTGTCCAGAAGCCCGTAGAAGAGCCGATCATCCCTGCAGTCCTCAGGGAACTCCATCTGAGAGATCTGTGGATACTGCCGCTTGAGTACGGAGTAGAACATCAGACGGTTTAGAAGCCCGTAAAGAAACTGCTTGCAGAGAGTCCTCACCTGGTCCGTAAGACCCGCCTCTGAGTCCGCGGGGGACAAGCCCACCTCAAGCACCCAGGCATCGAACGCAGATCGGTGCTCGGGGTCAGCGATGACAAGGTCCTCGATCGCGGGTACCAGCGGGGTCGAGACGAGTATCCCGTTCACATGGGCGCACAGTACATCAGCCGTGCTCTCGTCGAGCGGGCGGGGCGCACGGCCCTGGGTCAGGTAGTCCTCGAACCATCGGAGGAATGCGCTGACGGCTTGGCGGATCTCATCCTCGCGCGAACGGTATTCCTCAAGGTCGTTCACGTGCGTGATCGGAAACTGCTCCACCACTCGATGTGTGGTACCATCCCAAAGGGCAATGAAGTTAACATTGTGCGTCAAGTAATAGCGGGCGTGATAGTCCTCCGCGTACCGACCTGCATCGCCGACTACATCTTCGTCCAGAATGCTCAGGCCTGGGCGCTTGACGCTGATGATTGAGTGAACCGCGCCACCCCTGTAGAGCAGTATGTCGGCGCGCCGTGGTGAGCCGTCGGCGGTTTCTTCACAGGTCGCGTGGGAGAAGGCCGAGCCACCATCGGCGATGATTGCGTTGATCCATTCCTTCAGGTCGGCCGAGTATGTTAGCTCGTGCGGCGTTGGCATGAAAGGTTCCTCCTTAGTCGCGCATTCGACTCCCAGCCGGTGACAGACCCTATCATACCGGATTCACGCAATCGCGCCAATTGGGCGCGCACGGCAATCCCCTCCCAGGGAGTCGCGACTGCGACAGGTGGCACGGGGTCGCGCGTGGAACCCCCGGGCAGGTTCGCGACCGCGAGGCAGCCGCCCTGCACGTGCGGGGCCCGGCCTGAGTGCAGAAGGAGACGACTCGACTATGAAGATCGGCTTCAGTGCAGCAAACATCACGCCCAGCTACGGGATGGAACGGCCCGGCGGGACCGGGAAGGCCTATAACCTCGGCATCCACGACGAGTGCCTGGCCTCCGCCGCGTACATCGGCGACGGCGAGAAC
>JALGUI010000814.1 GCA_029820915.1 Candidatus Zipacnadia bacterium
CTGCCCACCCGCCCCGCCGCCGTTGACGTGGACATCGACGCCGACGGCAACATCGTGGGGCTGTTCTGAGGCCGTGCTGAACGACCGGGCCGGCTTCGTCCGCTCCTTCGGAGCGGCGCTCAGGCGGCCCCTCCGCTCAGAGCGGACGTATCGCGAAGGTGACGCTCTGCAGGAGGCGAGAAGCCATGAGCCCCAGCGACTCCCCCCTCCGGGACGGAGGGGGGGCAGGGGGGGAGGCCACCGACCTGACCATCCGCGACTACGTCGAGAAGCTCGCGAGCGATGCTCCCGCGCCCGGCGGGGGTAGCGCCGCCGCGCTGGCGGGCGCGCTCGCGGCGGCCTCCGGCGCCATGAGGCGCGCTCGCGGCGGCCTCCGGCGCCATGACCGCCAGCTTCACGATCGGCAGGGAGAAGTACGCCGACGTGGAGGACGATATCCGGGAGCACCTGGCGGCCATCGACGACGTGGGCGCCGAGATGCTGCGGCTGGTGCAGGACGACGTGACCGCCTTCGGCGCCGTCGGCGCCGCCTACGCTCTGCCGAAGGACACCGACGAGCAGAAGGCCGCGCGCTCCGCGGCAATCCAGGAGGCCCTGCGCGCCGCCGCCGACGTGCCGCTGCGCCTGGCGCGCGCCTGCGCCGAGCTGTCGCGCCACCTGCCGGCGCTGCTGGCGAAGGGCAACCAGAACCTGGTGAGCGACGTGGGCGTGGCGGCGAAGCTGTGCGAGGCCGCGTGCGAGTGCGCGTGGCTCAACGTCGAGGTCAACCTCGCCTGGCTCAGGGACGAGCAGTTCGTCGCCGACACGCGCGCCGAGACCGAGGCGCTGCTGGGCGAGGTCCGCTGCACCTGCCGCGAGGTCTGGGAGGGCGTCGCGGCAGCCATTCGCGGTGAGTAGCCGGCCAGTGACGTCGCCGTTGTCGTTGGCCGCTGCCGTTGTGCCCCCGGAGCCTCGCCGGGGGGCGCGCCGAAGGCGCGCTGCCGTTGACGTCGTGATCACGAACGACCGACGGGCGAGGCGCCCGTCGCACGGAACGACAACGGCTCGGGCCGCATGAAGGAGCTACCGATGAGTGCGACGATCCTTGAAGGCAAGCCGGTGGCCGAGGCCATCCGCGCCGAGCTGGCGGCCGAGATCGGCCGGATGGATCGCGCGCCGCGGCTGGTGGCGCTGATGGCGGGCGACGACGATGGCGCGCGCTCCTACGCGAAGATGCAGGCGAAGGCGTGCGCGCAGGCCGGGATCGAGCACGAGCTGCGGCGGCTCGACGAGGGGCTGTCTCAGCAGAACCTGCTGGCCGCCATCGCCAACGCGAATGAGGATGACGCGATCGATGGCATCATCCTGCAACTGCCACTGCCCGAGGGGCTCGACGCCTCGGCGGCGCAGGCGGCCATCAACTCGCGCAAGGACGTGGACGGCGTCCACCCGATGAACCTGGGTCTGACCACACAGGGCGGGCCCGTGCTGGCACCGTGCACCGCGCAGGCCGTCGTGCGGCTGATCGAGGAGTCCGGCGCTGAGGTACGCGGGGCCGAGGTGGCCGTGGTCGGCCGCTCGGTAATCGTGGGCAAGCCCGCGGCGCTGATGCTGCTCGATCGCGGCGCGACGGTGACCGTCTGCCGCTCCACGACCCGCGACCTGGCCTTCCACACCTCGCGCGCGGAGATCCTCGTGGTGGCCATCGGCCGCGCGCGGATGATCCGCGGCGACCAGATCAGGCCCGGCGCGGTGGTCATCGACGTGGGCATGAACTGGGTCGAGGGCGAGGGCGGCAAGGGCCACTACGTTGGGGACGTGGCCTTCGACGAGGCGAAGCGTTGGGGACGTGGCCTTCGACGAGGCGAAGGAGGTCGCCGGCGTCATCACGCCCGTCCCCGGCGGCGTCGGCCCGGTCACGGTCGCCATGCTCCTGCGCAACACCGTCGAGGCGGCGAAGCTGGGGCGGGGGTAGTCGCCTGTCGAATCATTGCCGCTCCGTGCCACGGGCACTCCTGCCCGTGGGCCGTTCGGAGGGTCATCGGAGTGGGGCACGACGCACGGGCGAGGCACCCGTGCCACGGAGGCACAACGGCAACGGCTCCCTACGCCCCCTGCAGCTTCGCCGCCTCGACGGTGTTGCGCAAGAGCATCGCAACCGTGACCG
>JALGUI010000815.1 GCA_029820915.1 Candidatus Zipacnadia bacterium
CGAACATCTCCAGCAGCGCGTCCTCGATGCCGGCAGGCTGCGGGTCCTCCCAGGTGACGATGCCCGGCGCGGCGGCCTCCATGGCCTGGGCCCAGGCGGTGATGATGCGGTACTGCTCGCGGTCGTGCGGCTCGTCCACCAGCAGGACGCCGAGCTGGTCGGGACGCAGGCCCAGCTCGACCATGTGATCGGCCCAGAAGCGCGCCCAGCCGCCCACCTTGTTGGCGAACGCCCGCGTAGCCATCTGCGCGCCGTCGAAGCTGTCGCCGACCACGGCGAAGATCAGGTACATGCTGGCGTCCGGCCAGCGATCGACCCAGGCGTCAAAGCTGGCCGTGTCCGGCGCCCCGATGACGTTGCCCTCATCGTCGAAGTGACCGGACTTGGTCCACGGGCCACTCGCCCACGGCGCATTCACGTAGTGCTCCTGCAGGTGTGCCTCCACCGCATCGCAGTTGTCGGGCGTCAGGCCGTAGCCCCGCCTGTCGTTGGTATCGCTCCACCCGCCGACATACAGCGTCGTCTGGTCGGGGAAGCGTAGCGGGTAGATGTGCAGGCGCACCGGCACCTCGGCCGAGATTCCAGCGACGGAACGCAACTCGACCGTGCCCTCGTGCAGGCCGGCGGGCAGATCGGGCCGGTTGAAGGAGATCCAGACCTGGCGAGTCATGCCGCGCGGCACGTCGATCTGCCAGGCGTCGCCGGAAAGCTCGGCCTCGGGCAGCGCCGCCGCGACCGAGGTGAACCAGCGTGTGCCCACGTGCTCCACCTGGTGCACCGAGATCCAGTCCGGGTTCTCGCCGCCCGGCAGCCCGGTGATGCGCAGGCGCAGGCGCTGGTCGCGGTCCGCGGCGTTGGTGATGTTGAAGACATCCGCCCGGTACTCGTTGCTCATCATGGCGACCTCGACCGCCGCGTCGGGCAAGCCGGTCTCAGGCTCCTGCGACGGCGCCAGCGGGTCCCAGCGGTGGATGTCCCACAGCCGCAGCTCAGCCTTGCCCTGCGCGCGCCACACGTCCGCCTGCAGCCGGAAGATCTCCTCCTCCAGCGTGGTCATGGGCAGGATCGCGACGAGGTCATCCATGTCGATTGGCGCCATCTCGGCGATCGCGGTCTCGAGGTCATCGGCGCGCCCCTCAAGCTCGGTGCGCCGGTCCGCGGGAAGCTCGGCGAGGTCCGCACGCACGGCGGCCAGGTCGCGCTGGAATTGCGCGGCGATCAGCCCGGTGATGCGCACCTGCTCGAGGTACCCCTGCACGTCGGCCAGCGGCTCAGCGTCGTAGGCCTGCGCGAGCCACGCGTCGTCGCCGCGGAAGACCTCGATCTCGTCGCAGACCGTGTAGTGCCCGGCCGGCTCGATGGCGAGCTTGAGGTAGCGCCCGTGGGTGCGCATGTCGCCGGTGAAGATAGGACACACCGCGTACTCCCCGTACTCGGGAAGCTCGTGCTCGGCGAGGTGCATGCGGACCAGGTCGCCGGCGGGGTACCACAGGTTCCCGTCCAGGCTGACGTACAGCAGGATGCCGGCCGGCCAGTACACTCGATGGTGATGAACTTCATGCTGACGCCGCTCCAGCCGACCGTGGTCAGTTGGGTCCAGAAGTAGCCCTCGCTGTACTCGCTGTCGGTGAGCTGAGTCACATCTCCGTCATCCACCGTGTCACCGTAGCGTGGAGCGGGAGTCGTCGTGTAGGGCTTGCCCAGCGCGATGTTCTCGCCCAGGTCCGGCAGCGTGGAGTCGGCCTCTGCCGCTACCGGGGTCAGCAGCACTTCGGCCACGGCCACCTCACCGGCGCCGGCCTCGGCCCCCCGCGCGTGGGCCGAGTCGGCCCAGATCTGCACCTCGACATCGGCGCTGTGCGTGCGGAAGCTCGCGGCGATGCGGTGCCAATCGGTCTCAGGCCGCGACGCGACGACGATCAGCTCGGCCCGGTCGTGCACGTCGATCACGCGGATCGTCGGCAGCAGCGCCCCGTCGCTGCGCACCAGCGCCTGCACGCGGTACTCGACGTTGGGCGTGAGGAAGTCGGGCTGCTGGCGCACCGGCTTACCGATACCGGCCGCGCCCTGCCAGTGCAGGATGGCGCCACCCTCAGGACCGCCCTGCGCAACGCGCTTCCAGGCACTGTCGGCGGGCACATCCCAGCCGGCGGGGATGGTCGGACCGGCGACGTCGGCCTCGGCGAAGTCGGGGTTGGTGATGGCATTCGGCGCGGCATTCGCGGGCAGGCACACGCACGCGATGATGAGCGCGGTCAGCAGGCGACGCATGGTACGTCCTCCTCGCGGCCGGGTTGGCTACGCGCACAGATTGTGCGCGCGGGGGCCGATCCCCTCCCGCTTGGCCTGACCTGTGCTGCGCCCGCATCGCGCTTGGAGAGCGTCTCGCCCCCCCGGCATGGGTGTGCGGGACGAGCACGGCAAGGTCACCTCCCGGGGGAGACCTGCAGCATCCTGCGTGGCTCTGAAGGCATCGGCAGGCCCGGGATGCTCAGGTTCCTCAAGAAGCGGAGACGAGGTGGCGGGGCGCTGGTGACGAAGGATGGGCCTGGGTGCTGCTCACGCCTGGCACCACGTTCCGCGCGCGAGCAGGCTAATCGTGGGGTTAATCCTAATCGGAGGGAGCCATACCATGGGTGACGTGAGACAGGGGCCAGACTGGGTGTGTGTGAACGAACAGGCGGACTGGCAGGCGCGCGATTCGCAGGGCGAGTTCGTCTACGACGGTCACCTGTGGATCCTCGGTGGCTGGTTCACGCCGGACATCCCCAACCCGCGCGACGTCTGGAAGTCGCCGGACGGCAGGCAGTGGACGCGGACCGTGGAGGTCGCGCCCTGGGAACAGAGCGATCTCCCGGCATCGATGGTGTTTGAGGGCAGAATGTGGCTGATGGGCGGCCGGTCACTGCCGGGCACGGTGTGCAGCAACAAGGTGTGGTCGTCCATCGACGGGACCGAGTGGGTACTGGAAACCGACGACGCCGGCTGGAGCCCACGGCTCGGACCGGGCTACGCCGTGTTCCGGGACAGGATGTGGATCCTCGGCGGCACCGAGGACTTCTATGAGAGTAACGACGAGACGCTCAGGAACGATGTCTGGTCCTCGGCCGACGGCAGGGAGTGGCGCCTCGAACAGGCCAACGCCCCCTGGTCGAAGCGGGCGTACGGCCAGACGGTGGTGTTCGACGACAAGCTCTGGCACATGGGTGGCGGAGCCCGCGCTCCGGAGACGGTCACGCTGAACGACGTCTGGTGCTCGGAGGA